>JAXMIV010000451.1:0-22025 GCA_034377045.1 Prosthecobacter sp.
AATAAGGAAAGGAGTTGGTCATGGCATTTGGCTTCCTCCTCAATATCTCTTCCACAGCCAGCGAGATTAGCACATAGGATACCTAGCACTAAGAAGCGGAACACAGTCACAACTGGGTCGATGTGCAAAATCTTGATAAACTTCGTGGCAGCATCCGCCCCTTGAGCAGGAATCCGCTCCTGACTTGGGTTAAAGAATGCTTCGCGCTTCGCGATCATTGGAGGGTACTTTTGAGGGCTGCGACACGACTCGGCATCGGAATGCCGAGCTACGGCTCTGTGATTACAACCAGGGCGACACTTCCTGGATCAGGCCCTTCGTTTGCGCCACGCGGAATTCTTCGCCTGCTTCGAGGCGGATTTTGCTGCCGCCGTTGTAGGCGAATTCAAAGATGACGGGGAGATCACCGGGAAACTTGATCAGTACTTCTTCGATGCGGTCGAGGTCGATCTGACTGTGGCGCTTGCTGTCGAGACGCAGGATGAGGGGCTTGGGGGGCGCGGGCGGTTTTGGCTCGGCGGGTTCTTCGTCGGCGCCTTCGGCGCGGATGCGGGCGGCTTTGGGCTTGAGGGGCTTGACGTCGGAGAGGGTGAGGCGGTTGCCTTCGGTGCGCTGGTCCTTCATGCAGCGGCAACGGAGGCTGAGCACGGCGCCGACCTTGAGCATTTCCTTGTGCTTTTCGTACTCCTCCGACCAGGCCATGAGTTCGACCTGGCCGGTGAAATCTTCGAGGGTGAAGGTGGCGAAGGGGCGGTTGTCCTTCTTGGAGTACTTCACCTCAATGCTGTTGACGATGCCGGCGAGGAAAAGGGTTTGCGGCTTGGCGCTGGTGTCCACTTCGTCGAGCGCGGTGATCTTGGTGAGCTTGGGAGAATCGAAGTGGCCGCGATAGCTGTCGAGGGGATGGCCGCTGACGTAGAAGCCTAACAACTCCTTCTCAAACGCGAGGATCTCATCGTGCGTCCACGGCGCCACGGCGGGGTTGTCGGCCGAAACTTTTTTGGGAGCCGCGACTTCAAAGTCACCAAACAAACCGCCCTGCCCTGCCTTGCGGTCCTTTTGGGCGGAGGCGGCGGAAGAAAGCACCGACTCCAGGCGGGCGAACATGCTGGCGCGATCTTCGCCGGTGAAGTCGAAGGCGCCGCCTTTGACTAGGGCTTCCAGCATCTTTTTGTTCACCGATTTCGAGTCCATGCGCGCGGCAAAGTCTTCGATGGTCTTGAATTCACCCTCGCGATGCCGCTCTTCGATCGCAGCCTGCATGGCGGCCTCACCGACGTTCTTGATGGCGCTGAGACCGTAGCGGATCGCATTCGGAACCAATGGATCTTCAGCGGAGGCTTCGGCGGTGCGCTCGGGTGAAAACTTGAGGTCGGATTTGTTGATGTCCGGGGGCAGGATGACGATGCCCATGCGCTGGCATTCGCTGACGAAGTTGGCAATCTTGTCGGTGTTGCTGACTTCGAGGCTGAGCACGCCAGACATGAACTCGACCGGGTAATTCGCCTTCAAGTAGGCGGTGCGGTAGGTGACGATCCCGTAGGCGGCGGAGTGGGATTTGTTGAAGCCGTATTGAGCGAACTTCTCCAGCAAGTCGAAGACGGCGTTTGCCTGTCTGTCGGGAATGCCGTTGGTCTTTTTGCAGCCCTCCACGAAGGCGATGCGCTGGCGGGCCATTTCGATGGCGTCCTTTTTGCCCATGGCGCGGCGGAGAAGGTCCGCCTGGCCTAACGAAAAGCCTGCCAAAACGTTCGCGGCCTGCTGCACCTGCTCCTGATAGACGAGAATGCCGTAGGTTTCCTTGGCGATCTTCTCCAGCAAGGGGTGCGGATACTCGACGGTTTCGAGCCCCTTTTTGCGATTGATGAAGTCCGGAATGAACTGCATCGGGCCGGGCCGATAGAGGGCGAGAATAGCGATGATTTCCTCGATCTTGTCGGGGCCGAGTTGCTTGCAGGTATTGATCATGCCGCCGGATTCCATTTGGAACACCGCGACCGTTTCCCCGCGCTGCAGCATCTCGAAGGTCTTCTTGTCATCCAGCGGCATGTCGCCGGTATTGAAGCCGGGGACGCGTTTCTGGACCCAACCCTCGGCTTCGTGAATGACGGTGAGCGTCTTCAGGCCGAGGAAGTCCATCTTCAGCATGCCCAGTTCGGTGAGCGGCTTCATGGCGAACTGGGAGACGATTTCCTCCTCGTTGCCGCGAGTCAGGGCGATGAATTCGGAGAGCGGTTTGTCGCCGATGACGATGCCCGCCGCGTGAATGCCGACGCCGCGCGTCAGGCCTTCGAGGAAGGTCGCGTGCTTCCACAGTTCCTGCGCGGCGGTGTCCGTTTCAATGTAGGTCTTGAGTTCCGGATTTTTGTCGATGGCGCCATCGGTGTGGACTTTTTTGCCAGTCGCCTTATCCACCGTATCCTCGCCGGCGAGCGTGATGTTCAGCTCGGTGGGGATCATCTTGGCGAGCCGGTCGGCATCGCCATAACTCCAGCCGAGCACGCGGGCGACATCACGAATGACGGACTTGGCGCCCATGGTGCCAAAGGTGATGATGTGGCTGACGCTGAGTTCGCCATACTTGTGGCGCACGTAGTCGATGACTTCGCCACGGCGGGTCTGGCAGAAGTCGATGTCGATATCCGGCGGGCTGACACGTTCCGGGTTGAGGAACCGCTCGAACACCAATTCAAAGCGCAGCGGGTCGATGTCGGTGATGCCGAGCACATAAGCGACCACGGAGCCGGCGGCGGAACCACGGCCCGGACCGACGGGGATGCCATGCTCACGCGCCCATTTGATGAAGTCCCAGACGATGAGGAAGTAGCTGGTGAAGTTCTTCTCCGCCAGCAGGGCCAGTTCATAGTCCATGCGCTGGTTCAGCGCTGCATCATTGAGCGCGCGGTCGCGGCCGTAACGCTGGATGAGGCCGTCTTTGCAAAGATTGCGCAGGTAGTCATTGCGATCGCTGCCGTCCGGCGTTTGGAACTGCGGATAACGGTCGATGCTGGTGGAGTCGAGGCGGATGTCGAGATTGCAACGTTCGGCGATTTCCAGGGTGGCGTCGCAGGCGCCGGGGACCTCGCTGAAGAGGGCGCGCATTTCCTCGGCGGTCTTGAAGTAGACCTCCTCGGAATAACGCAGGCGATTCTGATCGTGCACGTTGGCGTTCGTGCCGATGCAGATCATGATGTCGTGGCTCTCGTGATCGGAGCGATTGAGGAAATGGACGTCGTTGGCGGCGACGGTTTTCAGGTCGTACTTTTTGCCCCAGTCGATCAGTTGCTTCGCCACCCGGCGCTGCTGCTCCATGCCGTGGTCGTGCAGTTCGAGGTAAAAGTTTTCCTGGCCAAAGATTTCGCGGAAGTCCTGGAGGCTTTTTTCGGCTTCCTCCGGCCGCTCGGCGAGCAAGTGCTGATTGATCTCCCCATTGATGCAGCCGCTGAGGCAGATGAGGCCCTTGCTATGCTTGCGCAGGAGATCCTTGTCCATGCGCGGCCGGTACCACTGGCCGTAGAGATGGGCTTCCGTGACCAGTCGGGAAAGGTTTTCGTAGCCTTCGTTGGTGGCGGCCAGCAGGGTCAGGTGCGAAGAACGCTTGCGGCCCGGGATCTCCTTTTTGTCATGCATGGAGCCGGGGGCGAGGTAGACCTCGCAGCCGATGATGGGTTTGATCTTGGCCTTCTTGGCGGCCATGTAGAAGTCGATGGCACCGTACAGATTGCCATGGTCCGTCACCGCCACCGCAGGCATTCCCAGCCCCTTCGTCCGGGCGACGAGTTCGTCCAAGCGGACAGCGCCATCGAGGAGGGAGTATTCGGAATGCAGGTGGAGGTGAACGAAGGAGTCTGCCATGTGGGGCGGTCCAGCTTAGGCGGGGGGGATGCGGGGTTCAAGGGGCAGCGGAAGATCGGGTGCAATGAGGTGGAGCGCAGATCTCCCGGACCCAGGCCATAGGGCCTGTAGCCTCCATATGAATTAGAGGTTTGTGAATGTCGCCGGAGCAGAATCCAGGAGATAGGGCAAAGGAATGGTGGACAGAGGAATGAATGAGATGGGATCCATCAGAAATTCAGAATTCCTGCGCCCTAAATCAACAGTGTCAGTGAATGATCCCATTCCGTGAGTTTCGTGTATTCCGTGGTTGATCTGCCTTGGCTCCCGAGCCCTGAGGGACAACCACGGAAAGCACGGAAGACACGGAAACCGAAGCCAGAGCTACGGACTGACACTGAGCCGGAGGAAGAGGCGGTCTGTCCCAGACATCTGCACGTTTACGGAGCCGTCGGGCTGGGGGGCGAGGTTGGCGGCGGGGACATCCTGCCAGTCTTGCAGATTGGAGGAGTACTGGGCTTTGACGGTGCCCCACTCGGTGGCGATGGGGTTGGGGTGGTAGTTCCAGGTCAGGCTAGCACCTTCCAAGGTGGGCGGGGACAGGGCATTGAACGCCACGGCCGAGGCGCCTTGCAGGGCAAACTCGACGCTGTTTTTCAGGCCATCGCCATCGGGATCGTCGAGCAGGCCGCTTTGATTGGCGGGTGTACCTTGGGCGGCGATCCATTCATTGAAGGGGATGTTGGGATCGAGGCCGAGGATGTTGGTGACGATGTCCTTGTCACCCAGGGTCGTGATGGCGGAGGCGGGGTACTTGGCGCGGAAGGCGTTGATGACGATCTGGGCGATCTTGGCGTGGGCACAGGTGTTGGGATGGAAGCCGTCGCCGGAAAACAGGTAGCGGGGGCGGGCATCCATGTCGGCCTGCTTGTAGAAGTCGATGCCGCCGACGCGGAAGGGCTGGTCGATCATCGCCTTGGTGAGGTCATAGGCACCTGCCGCAAAGCCGATGCCGCGGGACTGGGCGAAGGCGGCGAGCTGGACATTCAAGGTGTCGAGAGCGGCGGTGACGCGGGCGGTTTTTACCGGATCGGTGGGGTACTGGAGTTGCACGTCCGGGGCACAGCCGAGGTGGGGAACGGCCACCAGGACAATGGGCAGGGTCGGTTTCTGGGTGCGCACGTAATCGACGATCCACTGGAGATTGCTGAGGGTGGCGTTGGTGTAGGTGGGGGGAGAAGCGCCGTTGTAGATATTGCCGTAGTAGCTGTCGACGTCGTTGCCGCCGGCAAAGATGACGACGCGCTCGACGATGTTTTTGAGATGGTTTTCGAGCTTGTCCGTCCACCAGAAATTGAATGGATTGCTAATCTGGCTTTTGATCTCCGTGCTGGTGGCGCCGGGAAAGGCCCAATTGTACTCGTGGCCGACGAGGCGGACGTCGTTATTCTGGGAAAAGAGGCCGGTGTCGAACCAGCCGGTGCGGCGCTGGTGGAGGATTTCGATCCAATTGCGGGAGTCCCAGGATTCGGGATTGTCCGGGAACAAAGCAGGAAACTCCACCTCGTACTCCTTGGTCAGGCTATCGCCGATGACCAGGCACTGCTCTGCCGTGCCGGCAATGGGCAGCAGGGCGGTGAGGAGCAACAAGTGGAGGGGACGAAGCATGGGGTGCTGTCTGACGTAATCTATACGCAATACGTTCAGCCAGGGGCGCGATGTACCTTGGCTTTCCAAAGCCGAGGCGCTGGAGGGAGGAAGTCAGGGGTAGGTGTCCTCGCCTCTGGAGAGGCAAGGTACGGTCGGAAGAGAATGGCGGGGACGACCGTTTGATGAGTTGCCAAAGCATGTCCTATCCAACCACCAAATCGCGTCTCGGAATCATTGGACTGGGATTGATGGGGCAGGCGATGGCGAAACGCTTTCTGGCGGCAGGATTTGAGGTCCTCGGCTGGGATTTGGAAACCGCAGGCCGGGAGGCACTGGCTGAAAAGGGTGGCCGTGCGGCGGGGAGCGTGGAGGAGGTGTTTGCGGAGTGCGAGCGGGTGGTGCTGAGCCTGCCGGATTCCAAGGTGGTGCGGAAGGTCTTGAAGCAAGCCATAGGCCTGAGGCGCGGTCAGGTCATCATCGATACCTCCACGGGTGATCCGGAGGATGCGGTGGCGATGGCGGAAGAACTCGCCACGCAAGGGCTGCCCTATCTGGATGCGACGGTTTCCGGCAGCAGCGCGCAGGTGGAGGCGGGGACGGTGACGATCATGGTCGGCGGCGACACGGAGGCCGTGATCGGATGCCAGGAGGTCTTCGCCTGCCTGGGACCGACGGTGTTTCATGTGGGCGCCGCGGGAAGCGGGGCGCGGATGAAACTGGTGACCAATCTGGTGCTGGGGCTGAACCGGGCGGCCTTGGCGGAGGGGCTAACCCTGGCGCGAGTTCTGGGGCTGGATCTGACGCTGGCGCTGCGGGTGCTGCAGGGTTCGATGGCGTACTCGCGGATCATGGACACGAAGGGCGCCAAGATGATCGCCGAGGACTTCACGCCGCAGGCGAAGCTGACCCAACATTTGAAGGACGTGCGGCTGATGATCGAAGCCGCAGCCGTTGCCAACATGAAACTGCCCCTAAGTGAAACCCACCGGGCGCTGCTGGAACGGGCGGAGACGATGGGCTACGGAGATCTGGACAACAGTGCGGTGATCCGTGCATTCTGGTGAAATTGCATGACCGCGCCAATTCCCCCGGAAACTCTTTCTTCAATCGCTATTAGGCCGCTGGCGCGGACTGGCATCGGAATTTCGGCGATTGCGTTTGGCGGCGGGCCGGTCTCGGGGCTGATGACCTCGGAGTCGAAGCGGGAGCAACTGGCGACGGTGGAGCGGGCAATCCTGCGCGGCATCAACTGGTTCGACACGGCAGCGACCTATGGGGCGGGTCAGTCGGAACTGAGTCTCGGTGAAGTTTTGGCGGAGTTGCAGGCGCCCGAGTCGATCCATGTGGCGACGAAGGTGCGGCTGGGCGCGGACGATTTGAACGATATCAAGGCAGCGGTGAAGCGATCCTTTGCCGGCAGCCTGAAGCGGCTGCGGCGGGAGCGCGTGACGCTGCTGCAACTGCACAACGCGGTGACCAACGAGAGGGGCGATGCGCCGACCTCGATCACGGTGGCGGATGTGCTGGGCGCCGGCGGTGTGTTGGAGGCCTTCGAGGAACTGCGCGCGGAGGGTCTGGTGGCGCATCTCGGCCTAACCGGTCTGGGACAACGCGGCGCTCTTTGTGAGGTGCTGCGGCAGGGCCCGTGGTCGACGATCCAGGTCACTGAGCACGCGCTGATCCGGCGCGCGGGGCAGGCGGATGGGCTGCTGCAAACGTGTGCCGCGCGCGGAGTGGCGGCCCTGGCGATCCGGGTGTTTGGCGGCGGGGCGCTTTCAGGCCAAGCGCCCAGTGTGCACACGCTGAAGACGCCGTTTTTTCCGCTGCACCTCTATGCGCGCGATCAGGCGAATGCCCAGCGGGTCGCGGCGAGATTGCCAGAGGGACTGAGCCTGCCTGAGGTGGCGATCCGCCACGTGCTGGGCAATCCCCTGATCACGGCGGCGATTGTCGGACTTGCCTCACCTAACCAGGTGGATGAAATCGTTCGCTGGGCCGCGCGCGGCCCTTTGCCTGATGAGGTCAAGCACCTCCTTGCTGAAATGCCTTTGCCCGAAGAAACGCCATGAATACCCCCGCATCAGCGAAGTCTCAGCGTCTCTGGCTCGCCATTGCGGGGGGATTTGCCGCGTGGCTCTTTGCAGGGGTGCAAATGGCGATCATGCCGGTGGCATCGCGGGCGGCCTCGCGGGAACTGTTGAGTGTGAAGTTCAGCGAGCATGACGCCGGCTCATGGTTCGCTTATTATACGGTGGCATTTCTGCTGGGAGGGGCGGTTGGAGGCTGGTTGTTTGGGGTGCTGGGGGACCGCTATGGACGGGTGCGCGCCCTGGGTGGAAGTGTGCTTTGCTATTCCTTGTTCGCGGGCGCGGGGGCTTTCGCAAGCAGCCAGGAAGAGCTCTTGGTGATGCGCTTTCTGGCGAGCCTGGGAATCGGTGGTGTATGGCCTAACTGCATGTCGTTGGCGGCGGAATCTTATCCGAATACTTCGCGGCCAAGACTGGCGGGGATTTTGGGATGTGCCTCGAATGTGGGTGTGGCCCTGATGGGGGCTTTCGGTCTGCTGTATCCGATCAATGCCGCATCATGGCGCGGGGTGATGCTGTGGAGTGCGGCCCCGGGTATTTTTGGCCTGCTGATTCTTTGGTTGGTACCGGAATCAGCGCGCTGGTTGCAGAATCGGGGGAGGGCGAAGGCTGAAGGCGTGGTGGAGAAGCCGCGGGTTTTTCGCGGGCCGCTGCTCAAGACAACGCTGGCGGGGATTGCCCTGGGAACGGTGCCCCTCCTGGGCGCATGGGGCGCGGGCAAGTGGCTTTTCCCTTGGGCGGATTCCTTTAGCGGAGAACTCGGCGATAGCTTCAAAGGCTATGCTCAATTCCTGTGGGGGGCGGGTGCGTCCATCGGCAGTTTTTTTGGCGGTTACCTGGCGCGAATGATGGGGCGGCGGGCCTCGTATGCGGCGATCAGTTTGGCCTCTTTGATTGTGAACTGGAGTATCTTTCGCTTCATGACGCCGGCCTCCGATGGCTTCCTGGGAATGGTGTTTCTTTTGGGAGTGGTGTCGACGGCCTTCTTTGGCTGGCTGCCGCTGTTTCTGCCGGAGCTGTTTCCTACTCACGCACGCGCTACGGGATCGGGCGTGTGCTACAACTTTGGCCGCATTCTTTCCGCCGCGGGTGTGCTGGGCGCCGGCGCGATGATGGGGGCGTTCGGTGATTACTCGCGTGTGGGGATGGCCGTGAGTTCAGTGTATGCGATTGGCATCTTGGTGGCGTTCCTGGCACCCAAGGATAAGACGGCGATCTTGAAGGATTGAGGGGGTCAGGGGCGAAGCCTTGGACTGCGGTGAGTTGCCGGCTTCGCCGCCCTTCGGGCAGCCGTTGGCTGGCGGTCTACGCTTTGCTCCGGCTGTCACCGCTTTGGGACCGGGAGGCTTGCCGACGGAGAAGAAGGTCGTTTGGTTTTGACGCGGACAAGTCCGCTGCTGCAAAGCGGAGACAAGTCTCCGCAATCCAGGGCGCTTCGCGCTTCAATTGAGAATTGACTTGGGAAGAAGAGCATCACAACGTTTTGGCATGGCTTCGAAGCTTCCCGATGATGAGACCATTCTGCATGGCACACGGGACTGGCCACACGCGCCACCCCATCGGCTGGCTCTTAAGGGCACTTATTTTGTGACAGCTCGCACGTTGCGCCGCGAACGGCATTTCAAAGACCCTGAGCGGCTGACTTTCGTGCGGGATCACCTGCTCCATCTGGCGCAACGATACGGCTGGCAGATGGAAGCCTGGGCAGTCCTGGCGAATCATTATCATTTCGTGGCGCACTCGTCGCCAGATCAAGCTACAGCGGAATCTCTGAGGTCATTCTTGAAGCACCTGCATGCAGACGTCACTCGACAAGTCAATCGGTGGGATGGCGTGGAGGGACGGCAGATCTGGCACAATTACCGAGAGACGCTGCTGACATTTCCGGAGAGCTACTATGCGCGGCTCAACTACACACATCAGAATGCGGTGCATCATGGGTTGGTGGGGCGGGCCAGTGACTATGAATGGTGTTCTGCGAGTGGTTTTGAAACCACGTGCACGCGAGCGTGGGTCGACACGATCGGAAGCTTCAAATACGACAAAATCGCACTCGACGATGAAGACAATGATTGAGGCGAAGCCTTGGAGTGCGGCTGCTTGCTGCCGCTTTGGGACAGGGAGGCTTGCCGACGGAGAAGAAGGTCGTTTGGTCTTTGACGCGGACAAGTCCGCTCCTCCAAAGCGGAGACAAGTCTCCGCAGTCCAGAGCGCTTTGCGCTTCATTCCACCTTCAGCACCCCATTCATGATCATCCAATGGCCGGGGAAGGTGCAGAGGTAGGGGTAGTCGCCTTTTTTGTTAGGGGCATTGAAGTGGATGGTGAAAGTGCCCTGCGGATTGGTCATGTCGGTGTACACCAGCACGTCAGGTGAGTCGGGGACGTAGTGTTTGGCAAGGCCCTGGGGGTCGGTGATCATGAGGTTCGCCAGGTCACCGAGTTTTTGCAGGGCGCCGGGTTTGGCGAGCATCCAATTGTGCGGGACGACATCGGGGTTTTTGAAGGTGAGGGAAAGGCGTTCGCCGGGTTTGGCGGTGAGTTGTTTCTGGACGTATTGCAGGCCCAGCGCGGCATCGATGGTGATGGAACGGCCATGCTCGCCTTTGGCCCAGGGGTTGGGTTTGCTGGCGACCGGAACCGCGGTGATGGCCGCTGCGTGAAAGGTTTTGACGATCTTCTGGTAGCCAGGGAACGAGGTGAAGGCAGGAGCCAGCGCATGCGCGGTGAGGAAGACATCTTGAGCGTGCGCGACAGATACCCCGACGCGAAGGTGAATCATGCTGGCGGGAACGAGTTGCGGAATCTCGAGGAACAGCGCCTTCCCATCCTCTGACACATGCGCGCCGCGAATCTCCAATGGATCATGCCCCACGGTGTCCGGATAACGCACGGAGAACTCCGGCGATCCATAAGCGGCGCTGTAGCGGTAGTTCCAGCATTGGGCGAAGTGGTTGGCGGCTTTGGAGGCAAACGCGGTGTCGAGTTTGTGATCGAAGCGAAGGAGGACGCCGTTGTCGCAGGCTTCGAAGGAGATGGGGACGGAGGTCTTTTCCATGGTGTAACGCACGCGCTGGAAGCAACCGTCTTTAGGAGTGTAGCTGCCCCAGCCTTGCATGCCGGTGACGTAGAGCTGCGCGTCGACTGGGTTGAAGCGGCCGGATTGAGCGCCGGAGTCAAAGCTGCCGGCTATGCGGACGGCGGCACCCTGCCAACGGCCGGCGACCTGCTGGCGCATCACAAGCCAGGCGGTGCCAGTACCGGGGGAGAAGTGAGCGAAATTGCCCTGACCTCTCAGGGGCCACCAATGATCGTTGGTTAGGAAACATTGACCGCCGGAGGAGTTGTCCTCACCGCGCGGAAGATACATCAGCGGCGGCTCGGGCGGCAGGCCTTTCTTGGGGCCGCCGGAGCCGAAATGCGCGCCTTCATTCTTGCCAATCTCAATCTGGCAGATGGAGGAGGCGGGCGTCCAGTCGCCTTCCTGAACGCTGGTGGTGATGAAGCGGGCATCGCCTGAGAGACCGATGCCATTGGGATTGCGGAAGCCGGTGGCGAGAACTTCCAGGGTATTTGGAGGCGTGACGCGGCACACGCCCTGATTGCCGGAAGCAAAATAGAAGCGGCCCTTCTCATCCATGTCCAAGCCGGTGATGAAGTCATGGCCGCCGGGGGAAGTCTCCTGCACGTTTGTGACGCACTCGTAGAAGTCCGCTTCGTCGTCACCATTGAGGTCATGCAGGCGGGTGATCTGGTCACGGCCCAACACATAAAGGTTGTCCTGCACGATCTTCACTCCCAGTGGCTGATGCAGGCCGGTGGCGAAGCGTTTCCAGCGGATCTTTTCAAGTTTGTCGTCCAGGCCCTTCACCAGCCAGACTTCGCCGGTCATGGTGGAAATGGCGGCGGTGCCGTCACTGAAGAAGTCGTGTCCACTGATGAAGAAGAGAGTGCCGTAGGGATTGTCGAAGGGAATGGTGATGGTATCGGTCGCGAAGGTCTCGGCTTTGCCGATGACGCCTTTGGTTTCGAGCCATTGGGGCCATTGAGCGGGGCCGCCCTGGGTGAAGTGGGCGAGTTTGTCCGCGGGCTGACGGCTGGCGCGGGCAGTATGGAGAAAGGCAGAACCCCCGGCGCTGTAAGAGAAGATCACTTCCGAGCCATGGCGATAGAAGCCATGGTAAATGGCGCCGCGCTTATCGAATTTTCCCTCGGGCTTGGCGATGACTTTGCCATCCATCGTGGCGCCACCCATGAAGCCGTGGCGCGCATCGCTGAGTTTAACGAAGCCACCGCTCCAGACGATGGGAAACGAGAGCGATTCAGGATCGAAACAGGCGGCCTTGTCATCGAAGCGCACGCAAACGCCTTTAGGAATGGTTAGGCCGGCGCCTTTGAAGACCGTGCTGAAAACGTTGCCGAGATCGGAGGCGGCGAAGCGGCCATCGCGCCAGGTGACGGCGTCGTTTTGATTGCCCCAGTGGCCTTGCTGGCCGCCATCGAGGCCGGGGAAACTGGGGATGAGATCGGGAAGAGGTTTGCCCATGAACTGGACGGCTTGTTTGCCGTAGTAGTCGAAGACGCGCTCGCGATTGATGTCGGCCTGCCAATGCACGTATTCGGCTTCGCGCAGGGGTTTGCGATCGGGGGTGAAGGCGGCGGGTTCGGGGGTGTGAGGACGAGCGGCGAGGATTTTGTCGAGGTCGTCGAAACTCCAGATGGCGAGGGTGATGTCCATGGTCTGGCGCGGCTTGTCGACCTTGCGCGGTTTCATGAAACCACGGGAAAGGCGAACATCGTCGATGGCTCCGTCGCAACCGTGGCCGCCTTCAACGAGTTGGCCGAAGGCGAGTTCGCCATCGATGGGTTTGCCTTTGAGGGGCTGGATGGGTTTTTCGAGGACTTGTTTGCCATCGATCCAGAGAGTGACTTTATCAGGTTCGATGTTGGCGATGAGGTCGTGCCACTTCCCGTCGCAGATGTTGACGTTGGATTTGAATTCGCCGCCGCGGCCGGGCAGAAAGACGCTGAAGAAGCCGCTATTTCGGTAGGTATAAATCTCCCAATGGGTGGCGGAGGCTTTGGTCTCGTGGGCGATGAGGATGTTGAAGTTTTTGGCGCTGTTGAGTTTGGCGCGGCATTCAATGGTCAGCGGGAGGGTGCGGTAGGCTTCTTTGCCGGGGACGGAGAGCGCGCCCTGCAAAGCAGTGCCGAAGTCGGCGGTGAGGGAGGGGACGGCTTTGGGAGTGGTGGAGATGGGGCGCGCGGGCGCGGTGGTGGTGGTTTTGGCGGAGGTCTCTTTCCAGGTGCGGTAGACGGGCTTAGGACCCGCAGGTTTGCCATCGAGTTGAGAGAGCAGCCAGTTGAGGCCGTCAAGGTTGTCGAGCAAGCGGCCTTCGGCATCTTCGCCGGTGTGATTGAGGATGCCGATGACGCCTTTGTAACCACTGGCGCGAATGATTTTGAGGACGCGGACATCTTCGGTGCCGACGCCGAGAGGGAGGATCTTCCGGCCCTTCGCGTCGCCATCGGCGTCCATGCCGTTGAGGTTGAGGCAAAGCAGATGCGGCAGCATTTTCGGCAACACCTTTTCCAGGCGCTGCAGATGACCGTGGCCGTGGTGGAGGTTGTACACAATGCCAACATTGGTTAGGCCTTGCGCCTTCAGAGCTTCGACGATGGCGATGACGTTTTCAGGCTCGCCGAACCAGTTGCCGTGGTTATAAAGCGCGACCTGGCAGCCCAGCGGCGCGGCGGCTTCACAGATGGGTTTGAGGCGGGCGACCTCTTTTTCGATGCGGGCTTTTTGGTCTTCGGGTGACGAGACGTCGATGGGGCCGCCGTTGCCATTGACCCAGAGTTGGGGATGGACGTTGTGGCGCTTGAAAAGCTCGAGGGTCTTTTTGGCTTCGTCGTTCAGGGAGGTGGGGAACCACCAGCCGTAGAGTTCGACGTTGTGCTTCTTGAGGGCGGTGAGTTCGTCGTCCCACTGCGGGACGTGCTCGGCACGGTAGTCGTAGACGAATTTGGTGAAGCCGAGCTTTTCGAGCATGGCGGCGCGCTCTTCCGGACCGCGCTTCTTGGCGTCAAAGGGGACGATGCACCAAGCGGCGAGATTCGACTTGGCGAACAGGGGCTCTGCGGCTTGGGATAGAGCGGAGAGGCAGAGGAGGATTGGGAGGAGGAGGCGGGAAAGGGTCATGGGCGGGAAGCGCGCGCTGGGTGGTTGGATTTTTTGCCGCAGAGGAGCAGAGAGGCAAAGGACGCAGAGAAATCTAATGATTGGGAGAGTCATAGGTGGCGCTGCCGTTGACGATGCGGTGGATGCCGTTCTTGAGATACTCTGTATTGAAGTTGATGAGCAGACCAAGGCGGCGATTGGCGAGTTTCAAGTAAGTCCTGACCTGCGCTTTGTGCACGGGCAAAACGACTTCGACGTGTTTGTTTTCAACGATCACCGTGTCCTCAACCAGGATGTCGAGGCGAAAGGGGTCTTCGAATGTGATGTCGTCATAGATGATGGGTTGGGGTTTTTGCCGATGAACGGCGAGGCCAGTTTTCACAAGCTCGTGGCAGAAGCAGGTTTCGTAAACGCTCTCAACCAATCCGGGGCCAAATCTGCGATGAATGGTCATGGCACAACCGATGATCTTCGTGGCGAGGAGGTTCTCGTAGTCGGTGGGTTCGGTCATGGGTGGGAAGGGAACGCGGAGAATTTGGTTTTTTAGCCGTAGAGACGCAAAGGGGCGGAGGACGCAGAGATTCTTTCAATCACAATCTGTTTTTAGTCTCTGCGACCTCTGCTCCTTTGCGTCTCTGCGGCAAAATTCGCCTATCCCTGACTAACCCATCTTGATCGCGTTCTCCCAGGTGTAGTCGGTGCGGGTGAGGCGGCCGGATTTGATGACGCCGCCCTGCATCACGGCGAGGAAGCGTTTGCGATCTTCGAAGAGAGTGATGTCAGCGAGCACATCGCCATCGACGATGAGGATGTCGGCGAGTTTGCCAGCCTCCACGGTACCGAATTGATCGCTGCGGCCCATGATTTCGGCGCCGGTTTTGGTGGCGCACATGATGGCTTCGAGCGGGGTAAAGCCGACGTCTTTAACGAAGAAGGAGATCTCGCGGGCGTAGTCGCCATGCGGATTCCAGCCGAAACCGTAGTCGCCGCCGAGACCGATGCGGCCACCAGCACGGAGAATGCGGAGGGCGGAGGCGCTGCCGCCGTCGAGGGTTTCCTGGTGACCGTCGATGACGGACTGCGGCAGGCCAAACTCAGGACCGCGGAGGATGCTGGCTTTCTCGAAATACAGCGCGGGAACGCAGGGGACATCGCGCTCCAGGAGAAGATCGAGGGCTTCGTCATCCATGAAGGTGCCGTGCTCGATGGTGTCGTATCCGGCACGGAGGGCGTTCTTGATGCCTTCGGTGGCGCGGCAGTGGCCGGTGACTTTGAGCTTGTGGTTATGCGCGGTTTTGACGACGGCGTGCATTTCCTCAAAGGTCATGCAGAGCGTGTGGTGATCGTTCGTGTCGGAAGAGGCGGCATCCCCGGTCGGGTAGGTTTTGACCCATTCGATGCCGTCTTTGACGAGGGAGCGGACGGCGCGGCGGGCGTCTTCAATTCCGTTGATGATGAAGACGAGGCCTTCCATGCCGATTTTGCGGAACTCGGGATTCCAATCCATGAGGCCGCCAGCCGAACAAATTTCGCGACCGGAGGTGGCAAGGCGGGGGCCGGGGATGAGATCGTTGTCGATGGCCTTTTGCAACCAGACATCCACATTGAAGAGGCAGCCGCCGCTGCGGGCCGCGGTGTAGCCGCATTCGAGGGCGAGCTTGGTGTTCACCGCCGCGAGCATGCTGACGTATTCGACCGGATACTTGATGTCGAGATCCTGCAGCTCTTCGATGTTGAAGTAGGTGGCGTGAAAGTGCGCTTCGACGAGACCAGGCAGAATGCTGCCGCCCTGGGCATCAAGCGTGCGGACGCCATGGGGAAGGGTGGGCGCGCTGACCGCGGGGCCGGCGTAGGTGATGCGGCCGTCTTGAACGACGACTTCCGCGTCAGGAATGGCGGGGCGGCCGGTGCCGTCGATGAGTTGGCCGTTGCGGATGACGGTGGTGCCGGGTTGGGTCTTCATGGCTGCCGAGGCTACCTGCTCCTGAGGGTGGCGGATAGAACAGGAACGTCAATGCATGGAAGATAAGCGGCGCCTCCCGCCTCCGTTAGGGGGCAAACTGCTCCCGATACCGCCCAGGCGTGACGCCGATGACGTGACGAAACTCGCGGGTGAAGTGGCTTTGATCCGCAAACCCGTGGCGTAGGGCGATCTCGGCAATGGACTCGCGTGTATCCACCAGAGCCCGGCAGGCCATCTGCAGGCGCAGGCGCTTCAGATACTGCTGCGGCGGCAGACCGTATTCGCGGGCGAAGCTGCGCTCAAAGGCGCGCTGAGACATGCCGGCAGCGTGCGCCATTTCAGCATTAACGACGGGGCCGCCAAGGCGCCGCGTCATCAGGGCAATCACCACACCGAGCCGGATGTCTTTACGCTGGTCGATCTGGGCGGCATCCAGCGCCCGGGTGATGCCGGCGGTGCCGACGATGCGGCCGCGCTCATCGCGCACGGGAAGTTTGGAGGTGTAGGACCAGGAAGCGGTGTGATCAAACCGGCCCACGAGTTCCAGGCGGCCCTGCACCTGATGGCCTTGCAGGATCGCTTCATCTCCGGTGCGAAATTGGCCCGCGAGGTGGGGCGGAGAGAGGTCGTCATCCGTTTTTCCCAGCACTTCGGCGAGGTCAGCCAGTCCGTAGTTCAGGAGAAAGCCGCGGTTCACCCAAAGATAGCGCCGCCGGTCGTCCTTCAGCCAAGCCTGCACATCCGGCAGGACATCAAAGAGGCCGCACAGGGCCGCCAGCATGCCTTGGAGGGCGGGCTCTTTGGTTTTTGGCTTCACTTGCAGCAGCATAAGACAGAACATGGCGGGTGACGACTCGATCTTGTCCCTGACCTGCCCTTCACCCATCCCCACGTCCCATGAAAAAGGCCGCTTCCATCAAACGCCGCTCCCTATTCGCCGCCTCCGCAGCCGCCCTCACCACGTGGCGGGATGTTGCCGCACAGACGGAGACACCGGTGCTGAAGATTGACTGCCAAAGCCACCTCTTCGCCCCAGAGATGCTGGCGCTGATGGAGAAGCGCAAGACCGATCCCACGGTCTACACGAAGGAGGGGGTGCGTTATTTGAAAATGGGTGACTGGCTGCGCAAGGTGCCTCCCATGTATCTGGACGTGGATGCCAAGCTGGCGACGATGGACGCGGCAGGCATCGGCATGACGGCTTTGAGCATCAATGACCCGGGCCCCGAGTGGTTTGGTGCAGATGGGCCCGAGGTGGCGCGGATGGCTAATGACTTTGTCGCTGGCGTGGTGACGGCGCATCCGACGCGGTTCTTTGGCCTGGGCGTGTTGCCGTTCCAGGACATGCAGGCGGCGCTGGTGGAAATGGATCGTTGTGTGTTGAAGCTGGGCATCAAAGGTTTCCTGCTGTACACCAATCTCACTGGCAGATTTTCCGATGAGCCAGAGTTTCGCCCCTTCTTTCGACGCGCCGTGGAGTTGGATGTGCCGGTCCTTTTGCATCCGGCAAAGCCACTCACCACGGAGATTGTCAAGGGTTATGAGATGACCAGCACGCTGGGCAACATGTTTGAAAACACCATCGCGCTGACCCGGCTGATCATGTCCGGCCTACTCGATGAACTGCCCGGACTGAAGCTGGTGTGCCCGCATCTCGGCGGCACCTTGCCCTACATCGTCGGGCGGCTGGAGCATCAAGTGAAGGTGCTCAAGCGCGGACCGCAGAACCTGAAACGTGCGCCCCAGGACTATCTGCGCCAGATCTGGATGGACATCGTCTCACCGCTGCCGCTGGCGGTGAAGTTTTGTCATGAAATGGTGGGCGCGGACCGGCTGCTGTACGCCAGCGATCATCCCTGGGTGCAGCCGCAACTCATCAGCGACACCCTCACCAGCCTGAATCTGAGTGCGGCAGATGAGCGCAAGATCTTCCGTGACAATGCCGTGAAACTTTTCCGTCTATGAGATTGCTTGCCAAACACTGCCTCTATCTTTGCATCGCCGCCTGCACCGCGCTGAGCGCGCGCGCTGCCGACACTGGAAAAGGCCTGACCTTTGCCGCGGATGGCAATCAACTTCAAATCCGGTTAGGCGAAGTAATGCTGGCCGCCTACCTGATGAAGAGCGAGATCATCCAGCGTCCCGGCTTCATCAACATCCGCACCCCGAAGGACACGGTTGTCACCCGGCCATTTCCGGTGCAGGAGGATGCCAAAAACGGCGGTGACCACCCTGACATGCACCCGGGGATCTGGTTCGGTTTTGGCGACATCAACAGCACGGACTTCTGGCGCAACAAGGGCCGCGTGGAGCATGTCCAATTCATTCAAGAACCGATCGTTGAAAACGGTGTCGCGCGCTTCGCCGTGCTGAACCGCTACCTTTCGCCCGAGGGCGCCGAAGCGTGCCAACAGACCATGCAGGCCGTCATTCGGCAGCATCCGCAAGGCTGGCGCCTGACATTGGAAACCGAACTTGGAAGTGATGCCCATGATGTCTCGCTCGGCGCTCAGGAGGAGATGGGATTGGGTGTGCGCATGGCGGGCACGCTGAATGAAAAGGCCGGCGGGGTGGTGACGAACAGCGTCGGCGACCGCGGTGCGAAAAATGCCTGGGGCAAGGTGGCTGACTGGTGGGACTACAGCGGACCGGGTGGGACGGTGGGTGTGCTGGTGGTGCCGTCGCCTGCCAATGCGCTGAAGTGCTGGGGCCACACCCGTGACTATGGCGTGATGGGGGTGAATCCGACGCCGCGCGATCCACCCAAGACGCGCACGGCGATCCCGCAAGGCCAGCGCCTAAAGCTTAAATTCGAGGTACTCATCCACGAGACCGCAGACACCTTCGCGGCGGGCGCCGCGGCTGGTGAATTGATCAAGTGACTTCTGCCTACGCTCCCTTGACGCATCGCGTGTCCGCTTTCACTCTGACGGATGCTTCTGAACCACGGCATTCACCTCGGCTACTGCACCAACATCCATCGTGGAGAGACGTGGGAAGAAACGTGGCGCGGATTGAAGGACAACACGTTGCGCGTGAAGGCGCGGGTGAGTCCCGACAAACCCTATGGCATCGGCCTGCGGTTGAGTGCGCAGGCCGCGCAGGAACTGAACGCTCCCGGCAAGATCGCGGAATTTCGCGCATGGCTGGAAGCGAACGACTGTTACGTTTTCACGATCAACGGTTTCCCTTACGGCGCCTTTCACGGCACGCGGGTGAAGGAGCAGGTCTTCAAGCCCGACTGGGCGCAGAAGGAGCGGTTGGAGTACACCAATCTGCTCTTTGACATCCTGGCTCAACTCTTGCCGCCGGGCGTTCCCGGCAGCGTCAGCACCCTGCCCGGCTCCCACAAAACCTTTGGCATCGGCGCGGAGGAGCTGGAGGCGATTTTTGAGAACTTGCGGTTATGCCGGGAGCACATCGAACGGGTGAGCACCGCCAGCGGCCACGATCTGCACCTGGGGCTGGAGCCGGAGCCCCTGGGCCTGTTTGAGACCAGCGGGGAAACCCTGAAATTCTTCGGCCTCTACTACGATCGCCACCCGCACGACCTGGACTTCTTCAAGTATGTCGGCTTGAACTATGACACCTGCCACCTCGCGATCGAGTATGAGACCCCCAAGCGGGCTCTGGCGCGAATCACCGGGGCGGGCATTCGATTGAGCAAGCTGCATTTCAGTTCCGCGCTGAAGCTGGAACCCACACCGGCGAACGTGGCGAAGCTGCGGGGCTTTGACGAGCCGGTGTACTTTCACCAGGTGGTGGCCAGTTACGGGCCAACGGAGCCTTTGCGGCGCTTTAAAGACCTGCCGGATGCCCTGGAGTTTGCGCAAGTGAACCCTGGTGCGCTGGGTGAGGAATGGCGCGTGCATTTTCACATTCCGATCCATGCCCAACCCGGCGGCGGCTTTAACAGTACGCGCGATCACTTGTTAGGCGCGATGGACTGGCTGGCGGCAAATCCGGCGAAGTGCCAGCACATTGAGATGGAGACTTATACCTGGGAGGTTCTGCCGCCCGAGATGCGCGAAGGGGATGTCGTGGATCAATTGGTCAGGGAGTATGAGTGGACCCTGCGGGAAATGGCCGAACGAAAACTGGCCTAGATTTTGCGGGCATGATATATTGGGCCTTTCTCCCTTCATGAATACGACTCCCCCGCCCTTTGGTGATCCGGCGAAAATCGACCGAGAGAACTCGGCGGCTGTGAAAAAAGGGCTGCTATTCGGTTGCGGCGGATGCGCCGCGCTCGTGATGCTTGGCGCGGCACTTGTGGCAGGGATCTTCTTTCTGGTGATGGGCGTCATGCGCAGCGACGAGACCTGCGCGCAGACCCTCAAGGCGGCGCAAGAATCCAAAGAGATGCAGCAGGAACTGGGGCAGCCAATGCGCATGGGCTGGTTCGTGACGGGCGACATTTCCACCTTCAATGGCAACGGCACCGTCAACGTGACAGTGCCGATCGTGGGGCCTGCCGGTGAGGCTAGCGTTCACACCATGGGCACCCGTGAGCCAGGCGGTCCATGGGTGTTCACCCGGATGGAAGCCACGATTTTGAAGACCGGGCGGACGGTGAAGTTGCAGTGAGGCACTTCATCCAAAGCCTTGCCGCCAGGGGGAACAGTGGCTATGGAACAGGCAGACCATGGCAAGCGATTACGAACTCCTCGACAGCGGCGCGTTTCAGAAACTGGAGCGCTTTGGGGAGGTCGTGCTGTCCAGGCCCTGCGCGCAAGCCGTGTGGCGCCAGACGCTCCCCGCTGCCCAGTGGCAAAAGGCCACCGCGACGTTTTTTCGAGAAGGGGGCAATCAATGGCGCGGTCGGGAGCGCCTGCCGGCCACGTGGGACATCGAGGTGGATGGCACACGTTTTAATCTCAGCTCCACCGACTTCGGCCACCTGGGTATCTTCCCCGAGCAGCGCGATCAATGGCAACGCATCCGTGAGGTGTGCGCCGACTATCGGAAGAAACACCACCGCGCACCGCGTGTGCTGAACCTCTTCGCCTACTCCGGCGGCAGCACGCTCGCCGCGGCGCATGCCGGAGGGGAGGTCTGCCATGTGGATGCCTCGAAAGGGATGGTCGATTGGGCTCGAAAAAACGCCACGTTGAACAGCATGGATGAGAAACCCATCCGCTGGATCGTCGATGATGTGACGAAGTTTTTGGAGCGCGAACAACGCCGCGAGCACACCTACGACCTGATCATCCTGGACCCGCCCAGCTACGGACGCGGCGCCAAAGGCGAAATCTTCAAGATTGAAAACGACCTGCCGCCGCTGCTGGCGCTGATCGGCAAGCTTATGTCGAACGAACTGTTAGGCGTGCTGCTGTCCTGCCACACGCCTGAATTGACACCCATCTCCCTGCATCATCTTTTGTTGCAGCAGTTTGGCGGCCAAGGCGGCAAGCTGGAGAATGGGGAGATGGTGCTACGCGGCGCCAAGAACGTTTTGCCGGTGCCGAGCGGGGGGTATTGCTGGTGGGTGAGGGATTGAAGCAGGCCTTCTGAAATCACGCTTGAAGCAGCCTATAACGACTATTCCAAAGGGGCGATTTTACCGGGAGGTTGGAGTGCCACGGCGCGAGCAAATGCCTAGCGTAGCTCTTGTTGATGGGCAGACGCCCAGTCCATAACGAGGCTCAAAGCTCGCTTGGGGAGTGAGCCGTCAATAATCTGGAACGTGTCGATGGCGATGGTGGCAACATGTCCCGCATAAATGGCGTGAAAATGCGGCGGCGGATGGTCATCATAATAGATCTGGATGACGATGCCGTAAAATCGGCTGACCTCAGGCATGGGCAAGCGAATGCTGCAAAGTGGGGAAGACCTCGCCGGCGGGCTTGCTGGTCATCTGGACATAGAGCGAATCCGGGCACAAGTCGAGTTCTCCGGGCCACTGAAGAGCCCCTGCCGGACTGATCGAGATCTGCTCGAATACGCCCTCCTGCTGCCAAGCACGAAAGACGCCCCGGCCAGCAAGGTGATTCAAATCGACAGTCCCTGACGCTCCGTCGTCGAAACGGAGAAATACTCGGAAGTGATCAACCGGCTTGGCCTCGGTGATTTTCATGTTGGGAAGATACCGAGGCATTTCGAAATGTCGAGCGGCAGGGCAACGCCTAGTGAGAGATGAACGAATACCCCCTACCCAGCACGTATGGATGGGCATGAACTACTTCCGCTTCCTGACTCTGCTTGGTATTTCGGCTTCCATCTCCAGCAGCCACGCAGCGGACATTCCGCCGATCCGTGGCCTGAGCCGGACGGATCTGCTGGAGTATCGTGATGCCAGCGGGTCTTTGAAGA
>JAXMIV010000452.1:0-10019 GCA_034377045.1 Prosthecobacter sp.
AATACCCAGATATCAAGTTTGGCGGTTCTCACGCCGTCATCTTTTGGGGGACGTATCTGGACACTCATGTCGAGACCGTTCTTGACGCGGCCTTTGCCGCCTGCCGAGAGGCAGTACAAGGGACAGTCATTAACCCAATTAGTGCGGCCCGTGATGCAGGTGCGGCGGCAGAGAATACGATAGTCGCGATTCTCGCAAAGATGGCCGATGCAGACCAAAAAATGAGGGGCGAGGGATGTTCAGCGCAAGTTCCGAGGTTTGAGCTTGGCCCATACCGTCAACGATGCCTCCAACTAATCGAACGACGAACTAAAGCAGAGGCAGAGTTGGCAGCATCTTTGATTGCGGAATTTGTCCCGCTACCCCTATCAAAGGACCATGGATTCTGGTGGTTTGTCTTCCACTGCCACTGGACAACACGCCTCTGGATGGCTGTCGTCTTTGTGCCCTTTTTGTGGGCGGTTTTCCAGAACGGCTTCAACCGAGGCGTTGCCTCACAGGAAGGTTTACCTCAGCCGATAAGCGCCGAGAACACCAAAGAGGCGAACAGGCCAACCCAGTCCCAGAATAACACGCCGCCCAAACAGTAGGGCATCTGCATCAACCCCTCGTGATGCGCTGAGTATGTCATTACCCGAAGTTGGGCTTGACAATCTGATTGGCATTTCCCTTCGTGCCTTGCATGAATGCAATTCGTTCGATTCTAGCCGTCTACCCTCAACTGCAAGTCATCGCTGAAGAGGGTGGCAATGCGATGTTCGCTCCCATTCCTGGAGTGACTCAAGAGGGATACGCATCCACCTTATTGGAGAGCAGGGTTTTGACTCTGGATGTGCCGCAGGTTGCGGTCTATCCCGGCAAAGAGGCGTGGGAGGTTCCGTTTACCGGAATTTTGCGCCTAAAACGTGTATGGGACGACTCCGATCTGCTTCAAGTCATAGAGGAAACATTTGGCACGAAGGGAACTTTCTTGGTGGTCGGAAAGCGTGAAGATGGGCAATTCCAGATTGACGGGGTGTGGGTGAGCGCCATGAGGGCAACGGCCCTTGGCTGAACCACAACCGCCCATGACGCGTGGGCACTGGGGCCGAATGATCAGCCGCGAATTGGGAACGGCCGACGCTCTTGAACTCATCGGAGTGCGGGACTGTTTCTTAGTGTGTGGTCGATGCTATCCAGGGAGCGGTTCTGGTTTTGCAGGTTTTGGTTTAACTGGCGCATCTCGTTGGAATTGGCCGAGGCGCGCATGCTGACGGAGACGCGATTGAGGGCATGTTCATTGGCGGCGGCGCGCTCCTGGGCTTCGGGGATGAAGTTGGCGTTGTCGATGATTAGAGGGCCTTCGAAGGGCTCTTTGCCGAACTCCATTCGCCCGGTGAGGGTGAAGGTGTAGTAGCCGGAGAGGCTGTGGTCGACGGTGGCTTCGGTGATCGCAAGCCGTTGGAGCCCGGCATGCTCCTTTGCGGCGGCTGCCTTGGCGGATCGCACTGTGAAGTTTTTGGCGTCGCGAGCAAAGACGAGGACGGTGGAGCCGCCATGCATGTTGACGCGCTTGTAGGTCGAGGTGAACTTAGCGATGGGGCCGGAGCGCGAGGTGATGGTGAATTCCGTGGTGGTCTTGCAGGACGACAGGAGAATGGCGGCCAAGATCAGGAAGGGGAGTGCCCATTTCATCGGACCAGGGTAGCAGAGGTGTCAAACGGGGCAGAGACATCAAGAGTGCGCCCCGAGCCACGACAAGAATATCGCGTCTCCTTGGATGTTCTCTCACTTGTAAGAATTTCTGGGGGTTTCTCGTATCCCTTCTACCCCGTGTCTTCATCTTCTCTTCATACCAACTGCAATGGGCTTGGCCGCCGTGACTTTCTCCAGGTGGGGATGGGGGCGGTGGGGGGGCTGGCGTTTTCGGAGATTTTGGCGCTGAGGGCGCAGGCGGCGATGGCGAAGGGGAAGCGGCCGGACCAGATGAATTGCATCCTGATCTGGCTGGATGGGGGGCCTTCGCATTACGAGACGTTTGATCCGAAGCCGGATGCGCCGCAGGATATCCGGGGGGAGTTTAAGTCGATCAAGACGGCGGTGCCGGGGGTGCATTTCGCGGAGACGCTGCCGCTGCTGGCGAAGAGCTTGCCGAAGTTTTCGGTGGTGCGGTCGATCTGCCACAAGGACCCGAATCACGGGGGCGGCAATCATTACATGATGACGGGGGCGCCGACGCCGGTGCCGGTGGGCTGCGGGGCGTTTGTGAGTTTCCATCCTTCGTTTGGCTCGATGGTATCGCATGAGCGCGGGGTGCGGGGCGGGCTGCCGGGGTACATGAGCATGCCGTCGGTGTCGCGGTCGGGCGGGCCGAATTTTCTGGGGGCGCAGCATGCGCCGTTTGTGATCGGCGGCGATCCGAGCCGGAAGGGTTTCCGGGTGCGCGATGTGGCGATCCCAACGGACATCAGCGAGGGGAGGGCGATCAATCGCAATCAGTTGCGGGCGTCGCTCGATGACATGAAGCGGATCACGGAGCAGGCGGCGGAAGATCCGACGGTGGGCTTTGATCAGTTTTATCAGCAGGGCATGGAACTGGTGACGTCACCGATCGCGCAGGCGGCGTTTGATGTGAGCAAGGAGCCGGAACACGTGCGCAAGATGTATGGGGAGGGCGACTTCGGCCAGCGGCTGTTGCTGTCGCGCCGGTTGGCGGAGGTGGGGGTGTCCTTCAGCGTGGTGTATTGGGGCGGCTGGGATCATCATCGCGGGATTTTCAAGACGATGAAGGATGGGTACGCGGCGAAGCTGGACCAGGGCTTGAGCGGATTGATCAACGATTTGGATCAACGCGGGATGTTGGACAGCACGCTGGTGCTTTGCCTGGGTGAGTTTGGCCGGACGCCGAAGGTGAATAAGGACGCGGGCCGGGATCACTGGCCAGGGGCGATGTCGGTGGTGATGGCGGGCGCGGGGATTCCCGGCGGACAGGTGATCGGCGCGACGGACCCGAAGGGGTACTACGCGGCGGAGAATATCTATTCGCCCGAGGACTTCGCGGTGTCGCTGTACACGAAGCTGGGCATTGATCCGCATCAGATCCTGCACACGACCTCAGGCCGGCCGGTGCAACTGGTGAATGGCGGCAAGCCGATCAAGGAACTGTTTGTGTGAAGATGCGGGCCCGCCTCGCCATGATCGCCCTGCTGGGCGGGGCAACCTTTGTCCACGCAGCGCCGCCGGTGTTGGAGGCGTTGTTTCCAGCCGGAGGCCAAGTGGGGTCGACATTCACGCTGGCGGCCAATGGCAAACTGGAGGCGGATGCGCGGCTGTGGACGGATTGTCCCGGGGTGTTCTTTGTGCCGAACGGCAAGAAGCGCGAATGGCAGGTGACGATCCTGGCGGAGGCGCCGCCGGGGCTGCATCTGGTGCGCGCCTGGAATGCCGAGGGGGCTTCGGAGCCACGGTGGTTCAGCGTGGGCAGTTTGCCGGAAATGGCGGAGGTTGAGCCTAACAATGAGGTTGGCAAGGGTCAGGCGCTGGAGAAGCTGCCGGTCTGTGTGAATGCGCGGCTGGACACTGGTGGCGATGTGGATGGTTATACCATCAAGCTGGCGGCGGGGCAGACTTTGGTGGCGGTGGCGGAGGCGTACGCGCTGGGTTCAGCGGTGGACATGGTGGCGCATGTGGTGAATGACAAGGGTGTGCGGGTGCTGACGGTGAGCGATGGCCGCAATCTGGACCCGGTGGTGGTTTTCAAGGCGCCAGCGGCAGGGAGCTACACGGTGCAGTTGGCGGGGTTTGGGCATCCGCCGGTGGCCGATGTGCGCTTTACGGGCAGCACGGTGGTGGTTTATCGAATGCATCTCTCGGCGGGACCGGTGGTCACGGAGTTGTTTCCGGCGGTGATCTCAACGTTGGGCAAGACGGAGGTGGAACTGCGCGGCTACGGGCTCGATCCGAAGAAGCTGCGTCATGGCCTGCCAGTCATGCCGACGAATGCCGTGGGCGATGTGGTGGCGCTGGCGGTGCCGAATGCGCTGCAACCGGTACAGGTGATCGCGGCGGACAAACCGGGTTTGATGGAGAAGGAGCCTAACCAGGAGGTTGCGCAAGCGACGCCGATGAAGGTGGGTGACAGTATCGGCGGCCACATCGCGGACAAGGACGCGATGGACCGCTACGCGCTGACGGTGAAGAAGGGTGACCGGGTGAGTCTGCGGCTGTTTGCGCGGCGGATCGGGTCGCCGCTGGATGCGGTGCTGGAGGTGTTCAACGCGGAAGGCAAGTCGCTGGTCAGTGTCGATGACGTGGGCGACAACAGCGATCCGGAGTCGGTGTGGACGGCGCCGGCGGATGGAGTGTTTCAGGTCGTGGTCAGGGATCGCTTCGGGCACGGCGGGGAGGCTTTCGCGTATGTGTTGCAGGCGGTGGCGCCGGCGGCGGAGTTCAGCGTCAAGCTGGCCGACGGCAAAGCGTTGGTTTTGGAGGCGGGCAAGACGGTGAGTCTGAAGGCGACGGTGAAGATCACGGGTGACGCGAAGACGCCGCTGGTGTGCCGCATGGCGCAGTTGCCGCCCGGGGTGTTTGCCGCCGAGGTGGCGGTGCCGGAGAAAGGTGGGGAGGTGGAGGTCAAGCTCCAGGCGGCGATTGAAGCGCCGGATTTTCAAGGGCCGATCGGCCTAACGGTATGGACGAAAGCGGAGCCTAACCATTTTAAAGAGGGCCGCTATCCTTTGCGCGGGGAGAATTTGCGCGGGACGTCGTTGTTGGACGAGGCGGAGCCGTTGTGGCTGACGGTGAAGGGGAAGTGAAGGTTGGCTACGGACAAAAGGCAGGCGGGGAACGAATCTTATTTGAGGCGCAAGCCTTCGGCTCCACGGGTACTGAGCAGCGGGGTTTCACGGTTCCCCGCTCCGCACAGCGGCCGTGGCAGCCGCCCGGGGCGCCGGGGCGACACCTGGGCGAAATGGTCTTGGCGCGGGGAGGCGCCGGGCTCATCATGCGGGGATGAAATGGATTTTCGGAGCGGTCTGGATGCTTGGCCTGTGGACGGCGCAGGGGCAGGGGGTGAGCCAGGAGCAGATCCGGGACTGGCGGGCGCAGATCCGGGACACGTTGTTTGTGCCGAAGCCGCTGCCGGAGTTGCAGGCGCAGACGCATCGGCGGTTTCAGCCGGCGCCGGGAGTGCGAGCGGAGGCGGTGTCGTATGCGACGCAATTTGGCACGCGGGTGCCGGCGATCCTGTACCTGCCTGATCCGCTGCCGGAGGGGAAGCTGCCTGGGCTGATCGTGGTGAACGGCCACGGCGGTGACAAGTTCAGTTGGTACGCCTTTTACACCGGGGTGCTGTATGCGCAGGCGGGGGCGGCGGTGCTGACCTATGACCCGATTGGCGAAGGGGAACGGAATGCGGAGCGGAAATCGGGCACGCGGGCGCATGACCGCATCCAGGGGGACGCGGTGCTGGCGCGGCGGCTGGCGGGGCTGATGATGACGGATGTGATGCAGGCGGTGTCGTTCCTGAGCGCGCGGACGGAGGTGGACGCGAAGCGAATCGGCGCGGCGGGTTATTCGCTGGGCTCGTTCGCGCTGGCGCTGACGGGGGCGGTGGAGGAGCGGCTGAAGGTTTGTATCCTGGTGGGTGGTGGCAATCTGGACGGGGCGGAGGGCTACTGGGACAAGTCGAAGCCGATGTGCCAGGCGTTGCCGTACCGGTCGCTGGCGTTTCTGGGGGATCGCGGGGCGGCGATTTATGCCCTGCACGCGGCGCGCGGGCCGACGCTGATCTGGAATGGCTTGAAGGATACGGTGGTGAACATGGACAAGCATGGGGAGGCTTTTTTTACCGATCTGCGGGCGCGAACGGTGGGGTTGCGGGGCACTGAGACGGGAGTTTTCGAAACGGGGTTTGTGGCGGATGCGAGCCATCGGCCGTATTTTGTGACCCGGCCGGTGGCGCTGTGGCTGGAGCGGCAACTGGATCTGCCGAATTGGACTGAAGCCGAGATGCAGGCGATGCCCGAGACGCGCATCGGCGATTGGGCGAAGGAGAAGCAGGTCGCGATGGACCGGCTGTATGCGGTGGATGACCGGGAGGGCGGCACTCCGGCGTTGGGGCAGGGCATTCCGGGTTTATCGCGGGAGACTCTGAGTGTCTTCAGCCAGGGGGAGTGGCCGGAGCAGCGGGAGCGCTACGTTTTGGAGGGCTGGTTGGATGCCGTAAAGAGGGCGGGAGGGGTTAAATAAACTTTTCACCCAATGCATCCGCGGTCCTCCCGTCAGGCGAACTATAAGTAGCCAATTCACTTGGTGATATTGACATAGCCTGCGGGTGCATGTGGCGTTCGGGAGACCCCTGCGCCCGCAGGCATGCAATAAAAAAAACGGCGCTGATCCGGGAGGAAGGACAGCAAAAGTTGGGAAAAAGCCCCATATTGAACCTTGATAATTAATATAAATTCTATATTATCTAGGTTTATGCTGGATCAACTCCCAGGTTCTGAAGTTTCCGGCGGAGTCTTAACCTCAGCGCCGCCCCAGGACGTAGGCCGACAGGAGGATGCGCGGAAGGGTGGTCGAACCACCGGGCCAAACGGGCAACTTGAGGCGATCGGCGGCCTCGCGTCTGGCATAGCCCAGGAGTTCAGCCATGTGCTCGCGGTGATTCAAAGCCAGATGGACATGGTCCAGGATCAGGCGAGTGGCCTGCCGGCGGTGACGAGCCTGCTGAGCCAGGTGATGACCTCTGCCCGCCACGCGGCGCACCTTTCGAGGAAGCTGGTGGCGCTGGCGCCAAGTGAGTGCAGCCGCCCGGGCGCGATGGATCTGACGGGGGTGGTCGATGAGGAGGCCGAGCTGCTGAGGGAGACGCTCGGGGAGCAGATGTCCTTGAAAGTGAAACATGAGTCCGCCATGCCCTTAGTGTGGGCGGACCCGTCCCTGGTGAGCCGGGCGATGGTCAATGTGGCCGTGCATGCGAGGGCGGCGATGCCAGAGGGGGGCATTTTGCAGATAACGACGCGCAAGGTGGAGATCCGTGCCGGCAACAAGCTCGCCCACACCTTCAGCCGAGCCAAGCCCGGCGACTACGTCATGCTGACGATTGAGGATACTAATCCCGTGCTCGCGCCATGGATGAGCGGGTACGGAAGCGGGGAGGAGGATCGCCTAACCTGGGTGCGCGAGACGATCGAAAGCTGCGGGGGTGCCCTGAATGCGACGCTGATCCCCGGCTCGATCCGGCTCTATCAAATGCTGTTTCCCATTTTTGCGGTGCAACCAGCGGCAAAGGCGGCGCCGGCGACCATCCTGGTGGTAGATGACGACGAAATGATCCGGCTGGTCATCGGCCAAGTCTTGGGGACGAGCGGGCATCAGGTGTTCACGGCGGGCAGCGCCGACGAGGGCTGGCGGCAGTGGCGCCAGCATCGCGGCAGCATCAAGCTGGTGATCACGGACATCAATATGCCCGGGGGTGCGGATGGCGTGGCGCTGGGGCAGGTGCTACAGGAGGAGGACCCGAGCGTGCCGGTCATTTACACGAGCGGCTATCGCGCTGCTTCGCAGTTTGCGCATTTGAAAAACGGCATCAATTATCTGGCGAAGCCGTTTGGCATGTTAGATCTTCTGAAGGTCGTCGAACGGAACCTGGCGAGCGTTAGTTGAATATCATTTTAGCTGCGAACCCTGTTTTCAATTCTCAATGGCCGAAACTTTACTCCAGACTGAAAGGAGCGCCGAGACCAGCGCCTGCTGTCCGGCGGTGAAGGGCTTTCTGCGGGAAGGCTGGACGCCGTATGTGTTTCTCGGGGTGGCGTGTCTCCTAACCATCATTGCGGCGTATGGCGCGAGGGTGCCGAATACGCTCATCGGCGGCGGGGCCGTCAGCTTTCTGCTGTTTGGGGTCAGCCTGATGCAGGTGCGGCTGCGGGCAACCGCCGAGCAGCAGGCCGCGGCCTTGCGGGCGAGCGAGGCGGAGTTTCGAGCGAGTTTCAATTCAACCGCCGTCGGCAATGCGCAGGTGGACCCGGCGACGGGGTGCTATGTGCGGGTCAATCCCAGGTTTTGTACGATCACGGGTTATACCGAGGCGGAACTTCTGGGCATGAAGTTTCTGGCTTTGGTGCATCCGGAGGACACCGGCAATGATGAGGCGGCGCATCAACGCCTGATCAGCGGAGAGGTGTCGGAGCTGGCGGTGGAGAAGCGCTACATTCGCAAAGACGGCAAGGTGATTTGGGTGAACGTCTGCGCGTCATTGATCCGTGACGAAGAAGGGCGGCCACTGCGTACGCTGGCTGTTGTGCAGGACATTACGACGCGCAAAGAGGCGGAGCAGACTCTGCGCGCCACCGAAAGACGGTTTCGCAGCCTGGTGGAGCAATCCATCGTGGGCATTTATGTCGTGCAAGGGGACCGCTTTGTTTATGTGAATCCGAAACTCACGAAGATCTTTGGGTTTTCGCTGGAGGAGCTGACTTCGGCGCCGCTGGTTGATTTCATCTTTGAGGATGACCGGCCGCTGGTGTGCGAGAATGTGCGGAAGCGTCTGGCAGGCACGACGGAGAGCATCCACTATACGCTGAGGGCGCTGCGGAAAGGCGGAAGCGTGATCGATCTGGAAGCTCATGGCGCGCGTGTGGAATACAATGGAGAGCCGGCGATTTTGGGTACGTTGCTGGATATTTCGGAGCGCATGCGCGCCGAAGAAGAGGTGCGGAAACTGAATGCGGAATTGGAGCAACGTGTCCGTGAACGCACCGTCCAACTTGAGGAGGCCAATCACGAGTTGGAGGCCTTCTCCTATTCAGTGTCCCATGATTTGCGGGCGCCACTGCGGCACATCCAGTCCTTTGCGGAAATGCTGACTGTTGTCGCCCAAGGGACACTGCCGGACAAAGGCAGCCATTATTTGCGAAACATCACCGCTGCCAGTGTCGAGATGGGCCAGTTGATTGATGATCTTCTCGGGTTTTCGCGCATGGGCAAGGTGGAGATGAGGCAATCGCGAGTGTCGATGGACGCGTTGGTTAGGTCGGTAGTCCGGAGTTTCGGGAAGGCTACCGAGGGGCGGCAGGTTGAGTGGAAGATTGGGCCGCTGCCGAATGTCGTCGGCGATCCGGCGATGCTGAAGCAGGCATTGATCAATCTCCTGGACAACGCCTTGAAATACAGCCGAAAGCGTGATCCGGCGCTGATTGAGATTGGCTGCGCGGGTGAGGAGGGCGGGCGCTGTGTCTTCTTTGTTCTCGATAATGGAGCCGGCTTTGACATGCAGTATGCGCACAAACTTTTTGGGGTGTTTCAGCGCCTGCATCGGGTCGAAGACTTCGAGGGCACCGGCATAGGTCTGGCGACTGTGCGCCGGATTGTGGCGAGGCACGGGGGGCGCACCTGGGCCGAAGGCAAGCCGGGCGCGGGCGCCACCTTTTATTTGACACTCAAAGCGGCAGCCTAACAAGGTTTCACATCACAACGATAGCCCATGATTGAATTGTCCTTCCATACGGCAAAAGTGCGGTTCCAGCGCTGGCTGGCATCGGCGATCTGGTGGATCGCGGGTGGACTGTGGGCAGGGGCGGTGGGCGGGGGTATGTTGCTCTTGCTGTGCTACTCGGAGTCCGCGGGCACGGAAGCGAAGGCGCCGGCGCAGTGGCCCCAAGAAAGCCAGATCGTGTCAAGCTCCGACCGGTCAACCCTGGTCATGTTTATCCATCCGCAATGCCCGTGTTCCAGGGCGAGCATTGGGGAACTGGATCGGCTGGTGGCACGCGCCTTGGATCGGTTCAGCGTGCAAGTGTTGTTTCTCAAACCGGAAGGCATGAGCCAGGATTGGGTCAAGAGCGACTTGTGGCGCCAGGCTGCGGCCATTCCCGGCGTCACGGTGAGTTATGATCATGACGGCGAGGAGGCCGCGCGCTTTCATGCGGTGACCTCTGGCCAGACCTTGCTGTACGATCGCGATGGCTCGCTGGTGTTTCAGGGAGGCGTCACCGAGTCGCGCGGCCACTCCGGGGACAGTGCCGGGCGCGCGGCGG
>JAXMIV010000453.1:0-7097 GCA_034377045.1 Prosthecobacter sp.
GGTAGGCGGGCGCAATTTTAGCCCAGGCAAAGATTTGTCTCCAATTGGCAGGGGCAATGAGCGTAGCCTTGCATTCTAGTTCCGCTTTCGACCACTCCGACCATGACCGATCGTTACCAAATCATCTCACCCATCACCTCCAATGGCGGCGGCAGTTTCTTTCGAGGCTGGGACAAGCATCAGAATCGTGACGTGTCGATCCAACGCCTCAAGGTCGATGGTGAAATCTCCCTGGAGGTGCTGCGGGAGGCACGGGTACTGTATGGACTGCGGCATCCCAACATCGTCACCGTTTTTGAATTCGGCAGCGATTCCGAGGGCGTGTATCTCGTGCGGGAAATGGTCAAAGGAAAGTCGCTGGAGAACCTGGTGGCGCAGAGACCGCTGTCCGAAAAGGAGTTCAAGATCCTGGTGCGGCAGACGCTCTCGGCTCTGGACGCAGCGCACACAAGCGGCTTGATTCATCGCAATCTCCAGCCCGCCACACTGTTGGTGCCGTGGAATGCGGAGAACAACTTCAGCATCAAGATCACGGACTTTAGCCTCGGGGCCCCAACGGATCCAGCCGTGCCGCGCAGCCTGGAGGCGGAGCATTTCATGGCGCCCGAGCAATTCGGCAATGCGCCCGTGACCTTGCGCGCGGATCTTTACAGCCTTGGCGCGATCTTTTATACCTGCCTGACCCAGCAGCACGCGTTTCAGGGGACTCACAGCGCGGATGTCGTCATCGCTCATCTCTATCATCGCTTCGTGCCCCTTGCGGAATTGCGTCCCGATCTGTCGGCAACCCTTTGCGCCTGGGTGGAGCGGCTGATGAAACAGAACGCCGCTGAACGACCGGCCTCCGCTGAGGAAGCGTTGCAGACCTTTAAGCTGATCCCAGACGAAGAGATCGCCGTGGCGACGCCAATCATCGAGGAGGTTTTCGCACCCATCATGGAAGAGGAGGAGGAAGTAGAAGAGGCGGAGAACGAGGACGAGCCAATGGCGGTTGCGATGGCCGATGAGGCCGTTGTCGACGAAGTAAAAGCGGCGCCCGCGCCGGAACCAGCCGCAGATCTCGAACCCATCGCTTTCGCATCCCCTGCGCCCACGCCGGAACCCGCACGCCCTGACGCAACACCTATGGTTAGGCCCGAGGTTAAGAACCCTCGGCGCGGCGGAATGCCAGCGATGACCTTAATTCTCATGGCCTTTGGCGCCATCCTGGTGGGCATGCTCGCCCTGGTGAGTTATCTCAAATACACTTCTCAGGATGATCGGCAACAACGCCTCACGGAACTAAGCCAGAGCGAGCACCCGCAAGGCTCGGATATCGATGTGCACATGCTGCTGGATTTGCTGGAGGAACCGGACCACCGGGACGCCGCCGCCAGCGTGCTCGCCAAGTTGCAAGGCGGCGACTACATCGACACCATGGTGATCGACCACATGGACAAAACACGGGCCTATGCCGGCGCCATCAGACTGGTCGAAGTCATCGGCCAGCGCGGTCTGCGCGCGGCCTTTGCCAAGGTTCTGCCCTTCACTGTCGGTCAATCCGAAGTGATGACCAAGGCCGCCTGGACCACGCTGGCACGGATCACCGACCACGGCGATCTTCCCCGCCTCATTGCAGTCATTGGCCAAAGCAAACCTCGCGATGCCGATTTGATTGAGGAATCCCTCACCACCGCCATTGAAGGCGCCAGCGATCGTGCGCAGGCGACCGAGGCGGCGCGCCAGGGTTACCACACCGCGGTGAAGGATGCCACCAGCCGCGCCATCCTGCTGAATGTCCTCACCCGTGTCGGTGGCGGTTCCGAGACGCTGGCCGTCATCACCGCCGCCATCAGCGATTCCGACGAAGACGTGCGCCGTGCCGCCATCATCCTGCTGGCCCGTTATCCCACCCATGATCCGCTGGCGGTGATCACCACCCGTTTCCCGGAAGAGACCGATCCTGCCTGCCGCGCTTATCTGCTGCTGGCCGCCAAAGAACTCATCACCAAACCCGGCGCCAGTTCCCAGGAGGCGCTGGCCCGGCACGTTCAAAGCCTGTACGCAAACGCCAAGAACGACGATGAAAAAGACGAGGCGCTCGCCGCCATCGGCAAAGTCATCGCGCCAAGCACGGCCACCTTTTATCAGGATTACGCAGCCAAGGATGATCCCGCTCTGCGGCGCGAAGCTCTCGCCCTCAGTGGCGCTTATCAAAGGCGCCTGACGCAGATCGTAGCCATCGCTCCAGGCGCGACATCCACCCCGCTGCCGGCCGCGCAGGCGGACTCGACCCTCGGTGGCTCCATCACTCTCGAAAAGGATGTGCTGGTCAACTGGACTCGTGATTCCGACTGGGCCTCATGGCTCGTCCAATTTCCGGCCAACGGTGACTACGAAGTCGTGGTCCACCAGGCGCATGCCGGCAAAGCCACCGGCACCTACGAAGTGTTACTGGCCGGCCAGACAAAGTTGACGGCGGTGGTCAAGACCGCCAGCGACAGCGACTTCAAGGGCTTCGTCGTGGGCCGCTTCACCATTGCCGAACCCGGCATCTACAAGCTGCTGGTGCGGCCAAAGCAGATCTCCGCCAACGAAGAGCTCTTCCGAGTCCAGAAGATGTCCGTCCGACCGCTCTAAACTTCATCCTTGCCAGAGTCTGGGACGTTGATTTCAATCAAGCCGCGTGTCTTTGTCTTCAGCCAGCCCACCCAATCCCCGGCAACTCTTTCACCTGCTCGATTCCGGGCGGATGAGCCTGGCCGAGTTTCGCGAGGCGATGGCGGTGCATGCGCGGGAATTGATCGTGGAGATGGAGGAAGACAGCGCCAACCCGCTGGTGGCCTTTCTGGAGCAAATGCTCTGCCGACGCGCCGCCTCGAAACTCGAGCGCAAACATGGCGAGGTGCTGGTTCGCGAGGTGCTGCTGGCCCTGTCCGAGATCCCCGACTTTCCCCCTGGCCGTTGGCTGTGGAATGCGGCGCATCCGCACCTGCCACTGCACGCCTTCTTCCGCGTCAAGCGGGAGCCGGTTTTCCGCATCGTTTTGTTCGACGCCATGCCTCAAGTCATCACCCTAACGGTGGAGCACGGCCGCGCCTCAGGCGGGGACACCCTGCGCGAAGAGATCCGCTTGCGCCGCGACCGCCGCGGCCAGTTGGGGCTGGAGCGGCGGCGGGCGCTTGGGTAAGAAAGCAACCGACGGAAACCTAGCGGCGAAACAGGCAAATCCCGGTAAGTACCCCAGCGGCAAAAACCAGTCCAGCGGCACGGGTCGGATTCTGAACTGCCCAGGATTCCAGGCGGTGAAACTCCTGGCCGGTGGACTTGGCCATGGCGTGGCAGCCTGATTGCGCGGTATGCACGACCTCCCGGGTGCCTTCGGCGAGCGGCTGGATCAGGGAGTCGCGAGTGGCCTGCTTCAAATCTTGGAACGCGTGACGCGCAGCGGCAGTGACCGTTTCCTGGCGATCAGGGATGGAGTTCATAAATGTAGGGGGGTGTGAGGAGTTGCGTACGATGAGCGTCTAACTCTTGCAGAACCCATGCCTCGCCCGCCGGAACCCCCTGACTGAGCTCTTCCCTTCAAACCGTGCACTGTGCGCCGGAGAATATTGCAGAATGCAAGATCGAACGTCGAATTGCCGTCGGCAGTCGTTTGAATTCACAAGGCAACTGGCGGCACGAGTTGTGCATCCCCATGCCGCTGGATAACCCCAATTCCTTTCAACTTCACCTCTTCTACCTATGGGTATCATTGCTTGGCTCATCTTCGGACTCATCGCTGGCGCCATTGCCAAGGCCATCATGCCGGGGGATCAAAGGGGCGGCTGTCTGCTCACTTCGGCGCTGGGCATTGTCGGTGCGGTCGTCGGCGGCTGGATTGGCACGCGCATGGGTTATGGCACCATTCAGGAATTCAACATCCCTTCCATCGGGCTCGCAGTGGTCGGTGCCATCGTGGTGCTGGTGATCTTCCGTATTGTGTTTGGCCGGAGTTGAGGTTCGGTCCTCGGAAATAGGCAGCGCTTTTGCTTCATCCGCACTCATATCTCGCTAAGATACTTCCCGTGTCCGCGCACACCCTTTCTCAAACCACCGAACTTACCCAGCATCTGTCGCAGGAGATGCGGCAGAAGCTGACGGTGCTGCACACCGCCACGCATGAGCTGGATCTTCTGGTGCGTCAGGAGATCCAGCAAAACCCCGTGCTGGAACTCGACAGCGCCCTGGAAAAACCTGAGGATGACAGCTCCGACGCCGAAAGTGATGACGACGATGCCTGGGACAAGGAGTTTCAGGAATTGGCGCGAATCGACGAAGACTGGCGCGCCATGCCCGCTGCGCCCCAGATCAGCGCGGATGACGAAAAGCGCCGGCAGTTCATGATGGAGTCGATCACCAAGCCTGTGACCCTGCCGGAGCATGTCGAAGGCCAGCTCGCGGGGATGCGGATTGACGAGGAGGAGAAGGAAGACATTCTGCGTTTGTTAGGCCACTTGAATGACAACGGCTGGCTGGGGAAACCGCTGGAAGAGATCGCACGGGAGGAAGATCGCCCGCTGGAGGATCTCGAATTCGCCCAGGAGATGCTGCTAACCCTGGAGCCGGCCGGCCTCGGCGCCAAGGACTTGCGGCAGTGCCTGATGGTTCAGTTGCAACGTGAGAACCGATCCAAAACGCTCGAACATCACATCCTCGACAAATGCTTTGACCCGCTCTCACGCCGGCGCTTTGAAGACATCGCCAAACATCTGGATGTGGAGGTCGAGGATGTGCTCGGGGCCGCCGAGCGAATCACCGCGCTGAATCCGCGTCCAGGCAAGGATTTCGAAGACACGCCGGTCACGGGCTTTCACGTACAGCCGGAACTGACGATCGAGAAGAAGGAGGGCCGCTGGGTCGTGATCCTGCACAAGGAACTCACGCCGTCGTTGCGCATCAGCCACTTTTACAAGACGATGATGGCCGAGTCCGCCGGCAAGAAGGAGGTCCGGGAATACATCCGCGATCACATCAAGCGCGGCCGCTTTTTCATCGACCTGCTGATGCAGCGGCAGCAGACGATCCAAAAGGTGGCCGAATGCATCGTCGCGCGGCAGCCGGAGTTCTTTGACCTGGGCCCGACCCACCTCCGGCCCATGACCATGGCGGAGATCGCCTCCGACATCGGCGTGCATGAAACGACCATCAGCCGCACGGTCGGCGGCAAATTCGCGTTCACGCCGCATGGCGTCTTTGAACTGCGCTCCTTCTTCACCTCCGGCATGGCCACGGACTCGGGGGAAGACGTCAGCAGCCGCACGGTGGAGGCCGCGTTGAAGGAAGTGGTGGCCGGCGAAAACCACGCCCATCCGCTGAGCGACAAAGAAATCGCCGAAAGCCTGGCCACGCGTGGCATCCGCATCTCCCGGCGTACGATCGTCAAGTATCGGGACCGATTAGGCATACTGCCCAGCGCCCTGCGCCGCAGCGGTTGAGCCCGCGCACCGCCTGATCAATCTTGTTTCTCCTGATGAAAAGCTTTTCCTGCGCCTGTGGGGCGCCCCTGTTCTTCCACAACACCTGGTGCCTGAACTGCAACAATCCGGTGGGCTATGACTCCGTCAGCGATGCGATGGTGCGGCTGACCAAGGGCGCGCCATGGAAGCTCTGCGCTAACGGCAGCACCCATCAAGTATGCAACTGGGTCATTCCGGGCAACCTCGAAGGTCTCTGCCTCGCCTGCCAGGTGAACCGCACCATCCCCGATCTCTCCCTGCCGCAGAACCTGGGGCTCTGGCGGAAGATGGAAAGCGCCAAGCGGCGCACGGTCTACTGGCTGCTGCGCCGCGGGCTGACCGTGCGCTCCAAGACCGTGGCGCCGGACACGGGCCTGGCGGTGGATTTCCTCCGGCCACAGAACGGCCAGCCGGTTTTGACCGGACATGATCACGGTGTCATCACCTTCAATCTGGAAGAGGCGGATGATTCGCTGCGCGAGAACAATCGCAATGTGCTAAGTGAGCCTTACCGCACGTTGTTAGGCCACTTTCGCCATGAAATGGCCCACTATTACTGGTGGCTGTGGTTTGAAAAAGGCGCCGCGCCGCCGACCTGGATTCAGACGGTGCGTCAGGTCTTTGGCGATGACCGCCGGGACTACATCACCGCCTTGCGCACGTACTATCAAACCGGCGCTCCCGCCGACTGGAGTGCCACGCACATCAGCGCCTACGCCGCCACGCATCCCTGGGAGGATTGGGCGGAATCGTGGGCCCACTACACGCACATTACCGATGCCCTGGAAACCGCGCGCTGCTGCCAGTTGGTCTGCAAGGCCGCCAATGTACCCTGGCGATTGAAGCCGGATGACGTCAGGCTGCCGCCGCCGTTCGAGAAGGAGAAGGGCGCGACGTTCCTAGAGATCATTCACCAGTGGATGGCTCTCGCTCCCGCACTCAATGAGATGTCACTGAGCCTGGGCCACGCCGATCTTTACCCTTTCTCACCGACCCCTGCCGTGGTGAAGAAGCTGCACTTGATCCACGCGATGCTGAGCGCGCCGAACAAGAAGTAGTGGAATCACAGGCGAGGACGCCTGTGGAACTGGCTACAGGCAGGATGTCTGTGCTACTTTCCGGGAACGGCGGGATCGAACTGCGGGTATCCTTCCGGCATTCGGAAGTGCTCAGCTCATCACGCGGAGCGGTGATGGCTACTTTTTGAAGACCTTGTCTTGGGCGTTGCCACCGCTGACGAGGTAGGCCAGGAGGTTGAGCAGTTCGTCTTGATTGAGCGTATTGATGAGGCTGGGAGGCATCATGGAAATCTTGCGGGTTTGCTTGCTCTTGATGTCGGCTTCGTTGATCGCGAGCTGTTCGCTGGGGGCGAAGGGATTGGTCATGACGAAGACCTTGCCGTTCTCCTCGACCACGATGCGGCCGAGGACGGTGCTGCCGTCCTTCTTGATGATCTCGTGGCTGTCGTACTGGTCGGAGATGACCTTGCTGGGGTCGACGATATTCTCCATGAGATCGCGCATGGTGTAGCGATTGCCGACGCCGGTGAGGTCGGGACCGATGCTGCCGCCGTCGTTGTTGAAGCGGTGGCAGGTGGCACACATGATGCTGCGATAC
>JAXMIV010000454.1:0-2822 GCA_034377045.1 Prosthecobacter sp.
AGGCGGAGGTTGTTAAGGTAGTGAGCGTTACTGGAAAGGTAATGGTCGAGTCAAAAGGATCATGCACAATCACCAGGGTTTCCGTCCAGGATTCGGAGAGGCTAAACGTCGGTTTGAAGCCGCCCTCAATTGCAAAAAAGCCTTGGTCCTGACCTCGGCATAACGTGGTCGTAGCGATTACGAGGGTGCAAACAGCAATGAGGAGTGTGGAGGACTTCATGGGAGAGGGGGACGGCCAGAACATTATGCCGTTGTGTCCTAGAATACGATCTTAAAGCAAGCATTAAAAGTGCTCGACTAGGCCCACAGGCGAAGTAACCAGCCTTTACTCTCGCTTTCTTCATGGCATTCTCACCCGGCCATGAATCTTCCCCACCGACCGCGCCGCAACCGCCAGTCCGCCGCCATTCGCGATCTGGTCCGGGAGACGGAACTGACGCCCGGCCATTTGATCTATCCGCTGTTTATTCAGGAAGGCGCGGAGAACACCCCGATCAGCGCCATGCCGGGCTGCCAGCGCTGGTGCCTGAAGGATTTGGTGAAGGAGGCCGGGGAAGCACACGCCTTGGGCATTCCGGCGGTGGTGCTGTTTCCACGCATCCCGGATGAGTTGAAGACCCGCGATGCCGCGGAGTGCCATCACGATGAAGGGTTGGTGCCGCGGGCGATCCGGGCGCTGAAGGCCGCGCATCCCACGCTGGCGGTCATCACCGACGTGGCGCTGGATCCCTACAACAGCGACGGGCATGACGGCCTGGTCGCCGATGACGGGCGCGTCCTCAATGATGAAACGATCAAGGTGCTTTGCCTCCAGGCGCTCTGCCAAGCCAGGGCGGGGGCGGACGTGGTCGCTCCCAGCGACATGATGGACGGCCGGGTCGGAGCGATCCGCCAGGCTCTGGACGAGGCCGGCTACTCGGGTGTGTCGATCATGAGTTATGCCGCCAAGTACGCCAGCGCCTACTATGGCCCGTTTCGCGGCGCTTTGGATTCCGCGCCGCGCGGAGGTGACAAGAAGAGTTATCAGATGGACCCCGCCAACGCGCGCGAGGCCTTGCGCGAAGCAGCGCTGGATGAAGCGGAAGGCGCCGATATCCTGATGGTGAAGCCGGCGGGTCCTTATCTGGACATCATCGCCAAACTGCGCGCGGCCAGCACCCTGCCGATCGCAGCTTACCAGGTCAGCGGCGAGTATTTGATGATCAAAGCCGGCGCCGCCGCCGGCTGGTTGGACGAATCCAAGGTGGTCATGGAATCCCTGCTTGGCATTCGCCGCGCCGGGGCGGATATGATACTAACCTATTTTGCGAAACAGGTGGCGCGGGAACTCCAGCGTGTCGCGTAGCGGAATGCGTGAGCATTCCGAAAACGCCGGGTGAAGCGGTGCCGATCCTCGGCAGGCTCACGCCAGCCGGATCTGCACTTGCACGTCCATGTGTTGGGTGCCTTTGCCGCGGAAGGTGCCGCTGAGCGGCTTGATGTCGCCGTAGTCGCGGCCGATGGCCAGCTTGATGTAACGGGTATCGGTTTCGCGGTTGTGGGTCGGATCGAAGGCCTTCCAGCCGAAGTGCGGCAGAAAGATTTCCACCCAGGCATGCGAGGCTTCGTTCTCATCGCCGGTCTTGCCGTTGTAGAAATAGCCGCTGACATAACGCGCAGGAATGCCCTGGCTGCGGCAAAGCGCGATCATGACATGGGCGAAATCCTGGCAGACGCCGCGGTGATCCCGCAACGCGTCGCCGGCATTGGTGTGCACATGCGTGACATCCGGATCGTAAGCGAAGGTGCTGTGCACGTGCCGGCCGAGCTTGACGGCATCTTCCCAGAGGTCGGTGATGGAGGCGCCGACGACATCGACAGCTTCCTTCCAGATGTTCACGCTTTGATTGACGAAGCGGGACTCAACCACAAAATCAAAGTAGTTTTCGGTGACAGAGCGGTCGTTGAGCGACTCCAAGGTGAGGCCGTCAGGGATGAGTCCGCGCACGTCCGGCCGGGTCTCAACCAGGGACTGGGACTCGACGTCGAGCACATCATGCGGTTCGTGGAGTTCAAAGTGGTCCACCCGATTCAGATAGAAATCGTGGAAGGTGTGAACGGGCACTGAGGGCTGAATGCGCAGATCAAAGGAAGCGCAACGCTGCAACGGATCGGAGACTGGGCAGAGGCGGGCGTCGTTGTAGCTGTCCAAGACGACTCCGTCGTAATGAAAACGAGTCAGATGCCGGACACGCAGGTGCATTCCTGGGAGGTGGGCGTCGGCAAGCGGCAAAGACATCAACTGGGGCAATACGTGAGAAATGGTGTGTCCCATGGATGTAGTTATCCAAACGGCATCGTCAAGCAGCAGATCGCCCTTTGGGCGAAGCTTGATAATACGCGCCCCATTACTGTTGCTGCTGTTCCTGCTGCTGGTGGAAGCGGATCTCCGCCTCCATGTCCACGGGGGGGTGATACATGTACGTGGTGTACGTGTGACCGCCGACGGAGGCGATGACTTCTTGGGCTTCAGTCAGGAATTCATGCAGGCCTTGCTTGAAGACATCCGTCGCATCCATATCATCCAATCGTCTTAGAAAGGCGCTGAACCGCAGGCCGGTCTCGTTGCCATGCATCTCGCCGTGATTGGAGATCAGGTGAGTCAAGGCTTCCATCTGCCTCAGGCAGAACAACAAGGATCGCGGAAAACTTTCCTCAAAAAGCAAAAACTCAATCACCTTGCTGACGAGGATGTCGGCGACATAGAAACGCCGATAAGCCTCTACGGCGCTGGCGGAACGAAGCACCGCGTGCCATTGCGCCGCATCCACCGCACCGCCCAC
>JAXMIV010000455.1:0-4105 GCA_034377045.1 Prosthecobacter sp.
TCCTCGGGATGAACGGCGGCCAGCCAGACGCGGGCACTTTCGCTGAAGGCGGCAGCCGAAAGGCCCCAAATTCTCTCCACGGCGGGACTGACATAGGCGATGCGCTCGGGATTCAATTCAACGATCCAGACGGCGTCATTGCTGTGCTCCGCAAACTGGCGGAAGCGCTCTTCGCTGTGGCGGAGTTTTTCCTCGGCCCTGCGCTGTTGGTCACGCTGCTCCGATTCATTCAAGGCGCGGGAGACGGCTGGAATGAGACGCTCCAGGCGCCCCTTCAGCAGGTAGTCGGTGGCGCCCTGATGCAGGCATTTAACCGCTTCATCTTCGCCGATCGATCCGGAGATCACGATGACCGGCGTGTGCGGTTGTTTTTCCCGTGCCAGCTTTAGTGCGGCCAGACCATCATAGCCCGGCAGGTTGTAATCACAGAGGATGATGTCGTAAGGCTGCTGAACGAGAGCCGAGTTAAAAGCATCCCAGTTGTCGACTTGGTCGATTTCGGCAACAAGGCCGCCGAACTCCAGTCTCGCGGCGATCAGTTCCGCATCGCGGATACTGTCTTCGAGATGGAGCAAACGGAACGGGGACTGTGGTGGCATAGCGAAGAGCGATATTAAGTGAGGTCAGGCTTTGGGCTGCTGGCGGGGCAGGCCGGGATTTCATTGAGAATTCCCCAAAACGCACCGATCTGTTTTACGGCTTCCACGAATTCCTGGAAGTGCACGGGTTTAACCACATAAGCGTTGACGCCGAGTTCGTAACTCTTGACCAGGTCCTGTTCTTCGCGGGACGAGGTCATCATGACGATGGGGATCATTTTAAGTTTGGGGTCGCTTTTGAGTTCACGCAAAACTTCGAGCCCGTCGACCTTGGGCATCTTTAGATCCAGCAGAATGACGGCAGGCAGGGGATTGACCTGGCCGGCGAATTCTCCACGCGCATAAAGGTAGTCCAAGGCTTCGGCTCCATCACGCATGGTGACGACTTCATTGGCGAGATTGTAGGAATTAAGGGCGTTGACGGCCAGTTCCCGATCCCTGGGACTGTCGTCGACGAGGAGAATGCATCGAAGGCTTTCGTTCATGGTGTGTTAGGGTGACTTAACGGAGGGAACAGACCCAAAGTCGAGAAATTAATGTGGAGTCGCCACTGATCAAACCCCCACGGATTGACGAACCTGTTCCGGCGTCCACCCTTGATCGCGCAAGGCGCGGAGACTGCGTGCGCTATCGCGTTTGGCGAGACGCCTGCCATTTTCGTCAACGATCAAGCGGTGGTGATGCCAATGGGGAACCGGGAGGCCGAGGAGCTCCTGTAAGAGCCGGTGCAGATGGGTGGCTTCGAGGAGGTCTTCCCCGCGGGTGACGAGAGTGATGTCTTGGAGTGCGTCATCGACCACTACGGCCAGGTGGTAGCTCGCCGGCGTGTCCTTGCGGGCGAGCACGACATCGCCAAAGATTGCGGGTTTGGCAATGAAGTCACCGCGTTGGGCATCATTCCACGCCAGGGGATTGCCGGCAAGGACCGCAGCCTTGGCGACGTCAAGCCGCAGCGCATAGGGCTGGCCGCAGGCGATGCGATCGGCGCGCTCCTGGGGGCTGAGATTCCGGCAGGTGCCGGGGTAGAGTGCGCCGTCGGGTCCATGAGGGGCCTGTCCGGCGCGGGCGATCTCGTCCTGAATGGCTTTGCGGGTGCAGAAGCAGGGATAAAGGAGGTCCAGGTTCTGGAGGTGGTGGAGCGCGGCGGTGTAGTCGCTGAGATGCTGCGACTGCCTCCGCACGGGCTGCTCCCATGTCAGTCCCAGCCAGGCAAGGTCGTCGAAGAGAGCGGCTTCGAACTCCGGCCGCGACCGGGTGCCATCGATATCCTCGATGAGAACGAGAACGAGGCCACCAGAACGGCGCGCCTGCTCATGGGCAAAGAGGGCGGCATAAGCGTGACCCCGGTGCAGCCAGCCGGTCGGGCTGGGGGCGAAACGGGTGGTCTGAGGCATGGGTTAATCAATCGAAAATGGACCAAACGTCCATGAGGTTTGAGTTTGGTGATTGACCACGACGCGATTTTTTGGCAAATCGGGGGGAAGTATGAGAGGATTATCGGTCATCGGCTCTCTGGCGGGCGCGCTGTTGTTTGCCCTTCTGCCCGGGGAATCGTCTGCGATTACGAATCCCGGACAGGTGTCGCTCGCGCAGGTTGGTCAGTCGTCCATGACCGGTGGGGTGGTTCAAGTGCCGCCTGTTTTGGAGGCGGATTTGGATTTCCTGCTCAAGGGCGCGGAACTGTGGAAATGGACTGCGGAGATTTTCGAGCAGCATTACACTCCCAAAGTGGTGGAGAAACAGACGAAACCGCCACAATTCGAATGGCTGAACGCGGCCAAAGACCGCGCACGTTTTTCGCGCAGGATGTTTGCGGACGTGGAGACGAAGCTGACCATGTTTGGGGGATCGGTCAAAGTGGAGGAGGCCACTCTGGAGTTTATCAATGGCCGCGCCGCGCGGGCGACGGTGTCATTCTACAATCGGGGTGATTCCGGAGAGATTAACACGAAGGAGTTTGAGCGAATTTACAAGAGGATCGGGCAGAATCTGGGCCAGATCTTCAGGGTCAATCCGCGGAGCCAGTTCATTTCCAGCAACGCCGCGATCAAAGTGGCAGGCTGGAACTGGACAACGCCGACGGGGATCGCTCTGCTCGAGTTCAACGAGTTTGCCGGAGGCGCGAAGCCAGAGTTTCTGCGGTTGAAACTGGCGGCTCCCGACCAGGGTGACTGGAGCATGGGAAGGCTGGCCGTGGGGGTACAACGAATGGCGCTGACGAAGAACATCTCCAGGAATCCGGGTGGTGACATTTATATCGCGGGCGTGCCGATGGTGGACCAGGGGGCGAAGGGATACTGTGTGGCCGCCTCCTGCCAGCGGTTGTTTGAGTACATGCAGATTCCGTGTGACCAGCACGAGATGGCGCAATTGCTCAACGTCGATGTCGAAAGCGGGGCCAATGCCTTCGAAATGCAAAAGAGCCTGGCCAAGGTGGACAGCCAGTTCAAGGTCGCCTTCAAGCCGCTGGTGAATCCTGAGCTGTATTATGACAACAAAGGCAAACGGCGCGTTTCGCTGAAGGAATTTGCGGCCATCGTCAAGGACCATGCTGACAAGGGTGTGCCGCTGCTGTGGGCCCTGCAATTGGGACTGTTCAAAGAAGACCCGCCCTTGCCCGGAGGAGGGCAGGTGAGAGGTGGCCACATGCGCATCATCATCGGTTACAATTCATCGACCAATAAAGTCCTGTTCACCGATACGTGGGGGGCGGGTCACGAACTGAAACGCATGGACGCCACGGACGCGTATGAGGCGACGCTGGGGCTTTATTCCATGTCGCCGCGGGGATTGTAAGAATGGGGGCGGGGCGATCGTTCGCTCGCTTCTCCCAATGAAGATTTCTCCCGCGTCTATTTTTCTCGCATCGCTTTTCCTGATCTCAACCGGCCTTGCCGCGCCGCAGGATGACCAGTATGTGCTAGGCCCCGATTCCGAAGTGCAGAAGGGCGTGCCGCAGGGGAAGGTGACGCAGATGCCGCCGTGGACCAGCTCCAAGTTGTTTCCCGGCACGACGCGGGACTGGTGGGTCTATGTGCCCGCTCAGTACAAGGCGGAGAAGCCTGCAGCCGTGATGGTGTTTTGCGATGGCGGCGGCTTCGTCAAGCCCGACGGGCAGTTTCGCGCGCCGGTGGTATTTGACAATCTGATCGCGAAGGGGGAGATGCAGGTGACGATTGGGATTTTCATTCAGCCGGGAGTGTTTCCGACCAGCAATCCCAAGGACAAGCCGCGCAGCAATCGCAGCTTTGAATATGATTCACTCGGAGATCTTTATGCGCGTTTCCTGCTTGAGGAGATTTTGCCGGAGGTGAGCAAGAGTTACAATCTTTCGAGCAACCCGGATGACCGGGCGATTTGCGGGAACAGCAGCGGCGGGATCTGTGCCTTCACCGTGGCCTGGGAGCGGCCGGATGCGTTTCGGAAGGTCGTGAGCCACATCGGTTCGTTCACGAACATTCGCGGCGGGTATGTGTACCCGGCCTTGCTGCGCAAGACGGACAAGA
>JAXMIV010000456.1:0-7329 GCA_034377045.1 Prosthecobacter sp.
GCATCACCCCACCCGCACCACCCCTCTTCCGAAACAAGTTTCGATTTCCCCATTGACTGTCTTCTCATGGAAGCGTGAACAACGTACCCAAAAAAGGGCGGGACCCAAGTCCCGCCCTCTCTATATAGAGTGTCTGCCAGACCGGGCCTAGGCGAGCTCTTCCCCCACGGCATACCGCACAAAGCGCCGGACGACGAGGTTTTCACCCAGTTCGGCGATTTTGCTCTTCACCAGGTCGCTGATGGTGATGTCGGGGTTCTTGATGAAGGCCTGGCCCATGAGGCACTGCTCGGAGAAGATCTTGTCGATCTTCCCTTCCACGATCTTTTCAATGATGTTCGCGGGCTTGCCCTTCACCTGGTCGGCGGCGATTTCGCGCTCCTTGGCGATGAGGTCGGCGGGCACCTCTTCGCGCTGAATGAAGCGCGGGTTCGAGGCCGCGATGTGCAAAGAGAGGTCCTTCACCAGCTCGCGGAAGATGTCATTCTTCGCGACGAAGTCGGTTTCGCAGTTTACCTCGATCAGCACTCCCACCCGGCCCGCCATGTGAATGTAGGAGGCAATCGTGCCTTCCTTGGTCTGGCGGTCCGCCTTTTTATCGGCTTTGGCGATGCCCTTTTTGCGCAGGATCGTTTCCGCCTTCTCCAGGTCACCGTCGGCTTCCGTGAGGGCTTTCTTGCAATCCATCATCGCGACATTGGTCTTGTCGCGCAGGGTTTTGACGAGTTCGGCAGTGATTCCAGCCATGGTCTAAATAGAGGGGTAAAGAGCTTCGTGCTTACTTCTTCAGGTCGGCGGTGGCGACGATCACGGGGTCGATCAGCTTCTGCAGAATGATGCGGATCGAGCGGATGGCGTCGTCGTTGGCGGCGATCGGGTAGTCGATGATGTTCGGGTCGGCATTGGTATCGACCAAGGCGACGATCGGGATACCCAGGCGGCGGGACTCATGAACGGCGATGTGCTCGCGGGCGGAGTCGACGATGACCACGGCGTCCGGATACTTGTCCATGCCGCGCACGCCGCGCAGGTTGCGCTCCAGCTTGATGCGCTCGCGGTTCAGGCCGGCGAGTTCCTTCTTCGACATCAATTTGAACTCAGGCTTCTTTTCGATCTCCTCAAGGTAAGCAAGGCGGGCGACGCTCTTGCGGATGGTTTCGAGGTTCGTCAGCGTGCCACCCAGCCAGCGGTGGTTCACGTAAAACTGGCCGCAGGCTTCGGCGGCTTCACGGATCGCTTCCTGCGCCTGGCGCTTGCAGCCGACAAACAGGATGCGCTTGCCGCGGCGGGCGAGGTCCGCGAGGAAATTCGCGGCCGTATCGATCTGCGTCAGGGTCTCCTCGATGTTGAGGATGTGGATCTGGTTGCGGGATTCCAGGATGAACGGCTTCATCTTGGGGTTCCAACGCTTGGTTTGGTGGCCGAAATGGACTCCGGCTTCGACGAGTTCAGCGAGTGCTTGGGACATGTGAGTTTGAGGTGCCGTCTCCCGCACGCTTCATCCAGGAAACCTGAACGGGCGCTCAGGGCAGAAAACCCTGATCCGGAACAACTAGCGGTTGTAGTGACTGACCTTGCCCACGGCAGAATACCGGGGAAAGGGGCGGGCATGGTAGGAGAGAATGCCCAAACGGCAAGCAGTTTTTGGCCATTTTCCCCGGTTGACGCCCTCCCACCCGGGATGCGACAGTTTCTCCAGTCCATGCGCTACGATTTGGCAATTATAGTTCCTACCAAAAATGAGCGCGGCAATGTCCAGCGTCTCCTGGAACTTCTCGACGCCGCCCTCCACGACCTTGCCTGGGAAGTCATCTTTGTCGACGACGACTCCCGCGACGGCACCGCCGAGGCCGTCCGCGCCCTCGCCGCAGACCGGGAAAACGTCCGCTGCCTGCGCCGCATCCGCCGCCAGGGACTCGCTTCGGCGGCGATTGAGGGGATGATGGCCACCGGCGCGGACTGCATCGCGGTCATGGATGCGGACCTCCAGCACGACGAAACCCTCCTGCCCGTCATGCTCCAGCGCCTGCGCGATGAGGACCTCGACATCGTCGTCGCCAGCCGCTTTCTGCAGGACAGCCGCCTGGAAAAGTTCTCCAGCACCCGCGAGCGCATGAGCCGCCTCGGTAATGGCCTGTCCCGGCTGCTGACTCGCTGCGCGCTCACCGATCCGCTCAGCGGCTTCTTCATGCTCAAGCGCTCGCTCATTGACGAGGTCGTGCCGCGCCTCAACGGCCAGGGCTTCAAGATCCTCCTCGACATCTTCGCCTCCTCGACCCGGCCGCTGCGCTTTGCGGAGGTGCCCTTCGTCTTTCGCCAGCGCCACTCCGGCGAGAGCAAGCTCGATACCCTCGTCAGTCTCGAGTTCCTCCTGCTGGTGGCGGACAAGTGCCTTGGGCGCGTCATGCCGCTGCGCTTTCTCACCTTCCTGCTCGTCGGCTTCAGCGGTCTGGCGCTGCACCTCAGCCTCCTGTGGTTGTTCTTCCGCCAGGGTCACCTGCCTTTCTACGGCGCCCAGGCCGGCGCCACGCTGATGGCGATGACCAGCAACTTCTTCCTCAACAACCAGGCCACGTATCGCGATCGCCGCCTGAAGGGTTCGGCGCTGTGGCTCGGCCTGCTGTCGTTCTATGCGATCTGCTCGATCGGCGCGTTTGTGAACTTCACCATGGCCGACTTCTTGTTCGCGCGCACCGTGCCGTGGATGCTCGCCGGCTTGGTCGGCGCGTCGGTCTCGGCGGTGTGGAATTACGGCGTCAATTCCACCATCACCTGGTCGCCGAAGCGTCGCTCTTGAGTTGCAGCCAGATGCCGTCGGGTGACACGCTGCTCATCTCGTACAGGTCGTCGATCACCTGGCGCGTCTCGGGGGAGCGGTCATCGATGAGGCCGCCGTAGTTCGGATCGATGAACAGCCAGGCCGGCTTCGCGGCGCGCAGCTTTTCCGGCAACGCCGCCCATTGCGACGGCAGATAGGTTTCCCACGACCAGCCATGCTCCGCCATCGCCTGCCGGCGCTCGGCGAGGTACAGGTATAGCGGATTGCCGAAGACGTAGATGGGCGCGGGTTCGGTCTTGGTTTCCTCGGCCTCGGAACGGAGAAACCCCGTGGCCCTCCAGATGCGCCGCTCAGTGGCATCTATCGCGCGTTGGTAGTCGTGCTGCCACGCGGTGTGGCGTTGCGCCTCCTGGCCGAAGGCCAGCGCCTTGAGGCCGAGCCCGGGCAAGGCCGGGCCTAACAACAGGCATGCCAACGCCACGGCGGCCAGGCAATCCTTCCAGCGGCTGTTCCGCCACAATTCGTTAGGCAAAAGCGCATCGACGCCGCGCACCGCCAGGATGCCCAGCGGCACCAGCAGCAGGCAGAAATGATACTGCCACCACGACCAGCGCTGAATCCAGATCACTCCGCACGCCATCACCACCCAACCAAGCAGCGCCAGCGTCAGCACCTCCCGCCGCGTGCCGCGCCAGGCCACCACCGCCAGCAGCGCCAACCCCAGCACCGGCAACGTATTCGCCGTGAACCAGGCGATGCTCCCCATCAGCCGCGAATACGGCGCCGCCGCGGCTGTCTCCAGCGCCTCCATCGGATAAGCAAACGTCGTCCACACCATCTCATGCAGCGACCCGTGCCAGGCGAACCCAGCGGCGACGATCCCCAGCATCACCACCCCGCCGAGAAACGCGCCGGCCAACCCCCCGAACACCGGCCGCCAAGCGCGCCCTCGGTCCACGATCAGCCGGGCCACGATCGCCACAATCCAGATCATCATCGCCAGCGGCGCCAGGGCCAGTTTGAAAGTCACCAGCACCCCCGCGCACAGACCCGCCAGGAACCACCGCCCAAAATGCCACCGCCCCGTCGCATCGAGATCCGTGCTCAAAATCAGGCAACCAAACAACGGCAGACTCGCCAGCGCCTCCACCTGCGTCAGATGCCACTTGTCGGCCATCCCATAAAACAGTCCGATGCTCGCCAGCGGCACAAAGGCCGCCAGCCACGGCCGCCGAAAATACGACCGCAAACCCAGCGTCATCGCCACCGCCAGGATGCTGTACCAGATCAGCTCCAGCGCATGCGCCCCCACCTCGTTGAACCCAAACAGCTTCCCCGCCAGCCAGTAAAACAGATAAATCCCCGGCTGCTTATTGTCCCAAAAATCCACATACAACCGCCCTCCGTCCTCCAGGTGCTTCGCCCCGACCATGAACAGCGCCTGATCCCCATCAAACGGATGCGGCAGATGAATGAACCCCAAAACCCAGATCGGAATCAGGGCCAGAAAGCAAAGGAGAATGCGGGAGAACATGGCGAGTCAGGAGAAGGTTGGAAAAGCGGGCGCCCAGCCTTGCCAGCTGAGTCCCCATAAAATCTAGGGCTAAAATCCAAAAATGGAAAGCCGAGACGCAGAATTTTCACGTTTATCATAAATGCGACAGGAGGTCGGCTTTGTAAGCCGGCCAAGCTCCTTCCCCCCATCTCTACCTGATCCCTGTTGACAGGAAGCTGGGAAACCAGGAAACTGGGTCCATGAAAACGACGCTCGATTTGCCCAATGAATTGGTGCGGGAGATGAAGCTGCGGGCGGTGTATGAGGGGCGAAAGCTCAAGGACGTCGCCGCCTCTCTCCTAGTGTCGGGGTTGGCCGCGGAGTCGGCCAAGGCCAAGGCAGGCCCCAGGCGCAAAGGCACCCTCAAACTGCCCTTATTCGAATGCGCTCCGGACGCCCCGGCGCGGCGGATGACGATGGCTCAACTCACCGCATTGGAGCAGGACACCCAAACCCACGAAGACCTTGAGCGCCTCGGCCACTCTCTTTGATAGCAGCGTCTGGGTGGCGCTCGCCTTCTCTTCCCACCCGCATCATGCGGAGGCGAAGCGGGAGTTTGAAGGCGCCGATACCGCCCAACCGGCGGCCTTTTGCCGGGCCACCCAGCATGCTTTCCTGCGCCTCATCAGCACGCCGGCGGTGCAACAGATTTATGGCAGCGGTGTGATCACCAATGCCGAAGCTTGGGAAAAATGGGAACTCCTGATCGCGCTACCCCAGATTGTCTGGCTTGATGAACCCCAAGGGCTGGAAACCCCTTGGCAAAAATACGCCTGCCTAAAGTCCGCTTCTCCCAAGGTCTGGATGGACGCCTACCTGGCCGCCTTCGCCCGCAGCCACGGGATTCCATTGGCGACTCTCGACAAGGACTTCAAGAACTTCCCCGGCCTCGCGCTGAAGTATCTGCTGGCACCGGCCTCACCCTGACTCCTCGCCTATCACCCCGACGCTTCACGCTTCAACGGTTGCCTCGTCTTCGCCCCTTCGGGCATCTGCGCTGGCTGTCTCGCGCCGCTCCGCTCAACCCTTCAACCCTTCAACCCTTCAACGATTCCATCGCCCCTCAACCCCACGCCTGACTCAGGTCCCTTTCCAGAACTTCCGCCTCGCGGGCGAAGGCCCCCGTTTCGAGCCATTTGACCGTGCAGTTCACCGGTTCAAAGGAAGTGTCGTCGCTACGAGCCGTGACGGTCATCACCCGGCCCTTAGGATCGCTCTTGCGGACGACGCTGGTTCCGGGGGTCAAGGCAGTCAGAACAGGAAGCGGGTACAGCATGGGGAACGCGCACAAGGGCGCTAAAGTCAGGGAAAAACAAGGGCGGTTGTTAGGAATCAGGAAAGCCCACGGCACAGTCCCCTGCCGTGAATCCGAGCAATCCGTATGAATCTGTGCCAAAACCGGACACTCCGCCGGTAGGGACGCGCGGGCTGGCATCACAAAATGTGATACCTGAGCGAAGAACAGGGTCCCGTAAAGTGGTCCGCACCAGTCCTCTGTGCGGAATCTGAAAGGATCGAATAACCACCAATCGCACGAATAGGCACGAATGTTGGGGGCACCCACAGGAGGTCGGCTTTGCAAGCCGGCCCACCCCAAAGTGGCAGGGCCGTCTCGGCCCTGAACTCAGCCAAAGTGGTCCGCATAGTCCCCTATGCGGGAATCTGGAGAGGTTTCAAGGTGCCCTGAACCAAGACGGCCCCTTTCACGCTTCACCCTTCAACCCTTCAACGAATCAACGAGGCAGAGCCGTACCCCGCCGGCTGCTCAGCGATCCTGGGCCTGCCCCTCGCCTGGCTGCATCGCTGCTCGACGCCGTATGATTTCGAATGCGGCGCCTGCGGTGAGCACATTTCGAGGCGTACGTTCGGGCGAAGATAGCTTGGGCAGCCCGGTGGGTCGTGACCGGCATACTGGGAGTGCTCCTCTTGCTGGCGATCGCGGTCGCGATGGGCGGGTCCGGTACGGCTAATATCTTGCGCCGCTGCGGTAAAACTTTTAGAACTATCCTAATTGTCCATTAGCCTTCCCGCCGAGCCACGATGCCAACAAAACCAAAACAGGTAAACAGCATATCCGATCTATTGCGACATCTCCCGGCGGTCGTTCGGGCCGAGGACATGGTTTGGTTTCGTGGTGAGGCAAGCCTCAGTTTTAAGCTTCTCCCCTCACTGTTGAGGCCCCCCTGCTCAGAGGAAAAAGAGCAAGCGTTGATCAAAAGATTTCGCCAAAACTCGGTTCCTTTCATGGAGGAGGTTCCCCGAACGGAATGGGAGTGGTTGTTCCTGATGCAGCATTATGGCGTCCAAACCCGGCTGATGGACTGGACGGAGCATCCACTAGTCGCTCTGTACTTTGCAGCAAGTGACAAAGATAGGTTGGGTGAAGATGGTCGCCTATGGTGCCTCCTGCCAAAGGTATATAATAAGGCCACGCACCATATAGCTCTCACACCCGCGGCTGATATTCTTTGCTTCGATGTGGACACCGAATTGGAACTTTTCCTGCCCAGCCAGATTGGAATGGCAGGATCGAAATACCTGCCGCCAATTGCAGCAATTGCTTCGCAAAAGTTTAATCGTATCTACGCGCAACACGGCGTGTTCACCGTCTTCCATCGAAATGTCGACCCACTGGAAAAGCAAGCACCATCAGACAGCTTGAAGTATTTTGTAATTCCGGCGAAAGCAAAAGCAAATATCGTAAAGGAACTAATCACGCTAAAAATCGATAAACTTGCTCTGTTTCCCGACCTCAATTCCGTTGCAGAAAAGGTCAAGCAACTCGTATGAAACCATTTCGCCTCTGTAGACCAGACTAATTTTCAATTATCGGTTCGTTCCAAGAACGCGATTCATTTTGGATGGATCCGCCTTATCAGCGTCAGAGCGAGATTTGGCCGCGCGAGAAGCGGCAGCTGCTCATCGACTCGTTATTGAACGGTTTTGATCTGCCAAAAATCTATCTACACGAGTTTTACCCGCACAAGAAGGTTAA
>JAXMIV010000457.1:0-4145 GCA_034377045.1 Prosthecobacter sp.
GCCTCATAGTCGGCGGCTTCCACCTGGCGTTTGCCATCGGGCATGAACTTGAGGTCATGGATGCCCCAGTTGAAATGAATCACATCCCAGTGGCCGTCGCCGAGCCATTTGTCGATGTTGGCCACGCCGTTCTTCGTCGGCCCGCCGTTCTGCGGGATGCGGTGAACGTTCGCCTTGCCCGCCAGCAATTTCCGCACGCCAAGCGTGTAGCCCATGGAAATCGAATCACCGATCAGCAGCACGCGCGGCAGCCCGGCCACGTCTTGAACAGCAACCACGGAGGGATTCGGGGCGGATTTCTTCTTTGGTACTGCGGCTGCCCCGGCACTTTGGCCGACAGCGTACGGATTCAAAAGACCTGCAACTACGAGCGTCCCGAAAATTTTGCACAGCGCATTCATTAGGTGAGTTTGACCCGCGATACGGCCACGACGCAAGTCCGAAACAGCGAGGCGCGGCCACAATACGTCGAAATGACAATTCAGGAGTTGCCGTAAACCCAAGGTGCGCCTAGCCATGTTTCGTTAATTGTTTGATCCTAAAGACTCTATGATCTCTGCCGATCTTCCCCACATGGTGATTGGAGCATGCATGAATGTGCATGGCGCTCTAGGGCCGGGATTGACCCGTGAGGTCTATGAAGAGTGCCTTGCCGCCGAATTGCGGGGCCTCGAAATCCCCTTCGAACGCGGCAAACCGCTTCAGTTCGAGTATCGGGGTCACCAGCTTTCGGCTGCTGCCCGCTTGGATTTTGTCGTGGAGGGAGCGCTAGTGCTCCTGGTGCAGGCGGGCGAAGAAACCAGCGCCTTGGACAAGCACAAAATGGAAACCTACCTGCGGCTAAGCGGGATTCGTGCGGGTCTCCTGGTCAATTTTAACGTATCGGTTCTAAGAAAAGGCATCCAGCGCGTGACGATGAAGCGAATGGAGAAGAGCCCGTAAGCGGACTTTAACAGACGGCCCTTTTGATTTCGCCTAATGGTTTTTGACCTTCCCCAGCAAAACGCCCGCACCGGCTCTCCGGCAGACGTAACTGAAAAAAGGGGTTTACACCTATTGAAAAAGGAGCTTGCCTAAGCCTTGCCGGATTATTTCGTCTACCGATAAATTTTCTTACGCGCAACAGTGAGACTACTAACCGAACATCAGCCGTTTCAAGGACGCTTGCGATCTGCCGTCGAGGTGCCGAAAGGCGCGCGGCGCAGTGACGGTGAATTCATCTCGCCGCAGGAAGAAATTGTGATCCAGGAACTGAGCGGAACACCCGGCAGGCTGGCCTCCGCAGGCCAGCCCGAGGAGCCGCTCGCGGGGAGAATCCTCCCGAACGTGGAAAAGCGGCTGGTCTATATTTACGACCACACGACCACCACGATCGTTTCAGGCGGTGCCGCCTTGGCTGCGCTCTGCGGCTACGATTTGCAGGAGATCGCAGCGATGCCCGCGGGTTGGTGGTCCATTGTTCATCCTGACGATCTTGAGCAAACCCAAGTGGCAGCCCAAGAGGTCATTGATGGCACCCTGGAAAGTTCCTCGCGGCAGATGCGGATCGCTTGCAAGGACGGCCATTGGGAGTGGGTGCAGCACGACTGGCGGGCGCTCAAGCGGGATGACCAAGGCGCCATGCTTCGTGCGGTCGGCCTGGTGCAGGTCATCACACCCATGGCATTGGCGACACAGGCGCTGTTTAATGAATCCGCCCTCAATGCTCTGTGCCGCATGCTGGTGGAAGAATGGGTGGAAGGAATTTTTCTGCTCGATTCAGCCTTTCGCATTCTCTATGCCAATCAGGGGGCTCTCACGGGCGTGGAATACAGTCAACAGGAGCTCTACGGGAGAAGTCTGGATTACATTCTGATCTACGACACCGGCCGCCGCCCGCCTCGGCAACTGCCGAAAAATGGCCAGAAATTGACGCTGCGCGCCACTCTCGCCCGCAAAGACCGCACCACCTATCCCGTCGAGATCACGATCAGGAAACTTTCCGGCGAGCGGATACTCGTCACCAGCCGGGATATCTCCGAGCAACAAGCCCTGGAGGAAGCCGGGCGGCGCCAGACGGCGTATTATAAAGGCCTATTCGTCAACAATCCTTCCGGCGTGGCGGTTTTCGACGGTGAGTTTCATATCAAGGAGGCCAACCCGGCCTTGCGCAAAATGGTGGGTTATACAGATCGGCAGTTAAATCACATGCCTTTGGCCGAACTCCTGGACGTACAGAGCCGCGAGCAGATGGCGGCGTGGCGAACCATCGCGGATGTGTCCGGGCGCGCCTCCAGCGAAACCGAGATTGTCCTGCGCCGGCGCGATGGCCGCTGCCTCTATGCGCACGCCGCGCTGACCATGGTGGGCGAGGATCTTGAATCTGCCTTTCGTGGGCTGATCATTTTGACCGATATCACCGCGCGCCGCCAGGCTGAGATCGACCTCGCCCGGCAATCGGAACTCAATGACAAACTGGTCCGCGAATCCGCTGCCATGATCGGCATGGTCGATCGCGAAGGGCGCGTGTTGAAGGTTAATCCCGCCGTCGAGAGAGTCTCAGGCTACACGTCCAAGGAATTGGTCGGCAAGCTGATGTGGGAATGCGGCCTGCTGGACAGTGAGGAAATTCCGCGCGCCCAGGCGCGCATGCAAAAACTGGTGGAAGGCGCGCCACGCGTCACCGCACTCTCCAAGACCCGGACCAAGACCGGCGAATTGCGCATGATCCAGGTGCAGAACACCGCCATCCGCGCGCCCAGTGGCGAGATTGAAAGCTTCATCATCACCGCCGTCGATCTGACGGAACAGCATCGCCTTCAGCACCACCTGATGGAGGCCGTCGAGCAGGAGCAGGCGCGCATCGGCCATGATCTTCACGATGGCGTCGGTCAGATCCTCACCGGCATCGGCGCCATGACCGAAGTCCTGCAATCCCGCCTCACCGGAGTGGACCACGATGAAGCCGGCCGCATCCACAGCCTGGTGCGCCAGGCCATTCAGCAGGTGCGGCAACTCTCCCGCAACATGTCGCCCGCGGCGGTACAAAACCGCGATCTCTCCGCCTCGCTCATTCTGTTGGCGGACATGGTGCGCACCAGCTTCCGCCGCAACTGTGAATGCGATTTGGATCGCGAAATCCGGGTCGTTGATTCCTCCATGGCGTCCCATCTTTTCCGCATCGCTCAGGAGGCGATCAATAACGCCATCCGTCATGGCAATCCCAACCGCATCGTCCTTGCCCTGAAGCGCCAGGACGCCGCCCATGCCGTGCTGGAAATTTACAATGACGGCAGCAGCTTCGACTGCCGTCCCGGCTCCGGGCATGAAGGCATCGGACTGCGCGTCATGCAGTACCGCGCCACCTTGATCCACGCCGACCTTACCGTCACCTGTCCGAGCGAAGGGGGAGTTAAAGTGGCTTGCCGCTTTCCCTATTTGCCAGGCAAGAAGTCACCCCAAACCAAAACCAAACGAAATACACCGTGAAATATAAAGTATACATCCTGGATGACCATCCAGTCGTCATCGAGGGCCTGAAAAAAATTCTGGAAAACAATGAGGACTTGCAAGTCGCCGGCAGCGCCGAAGACGCCAACAACGCCCTTCAACAAATTCCCAAGCTCAAACCCGACATCGTGATCCTGGACATCACCCTGAAAGACCGCAGCGGCGTCGACCTGATCAAGAAACTCAAGCAAAGCCACCCCGAGATCCATGTCCTGGTTTATTCCATGCATGATGAGAACGTCTATGCCGAACGCTGCCTGCGGGCCGGCGCCATGGGCTATCTCATGAAGGGTGAAAGCGCCGCCAAGGTGCTTCAGGCCATTCGACAGGTGGTCGGCGGCGGCTTCTTCTTCAGTGCCAACCTCCTCGGCAGCATCGTCTCCGGCGGCGGACCCCGCTCCGGATCACGCGGCGAACCCGGACGCATGCTCAGCGACCGCCAGCTCGAAGTCTTCGAAATGGTCGGCCGTGGCTTCGACTCCCACGAGATCGCCGAAAAACTCGAACTCAGTGCCAAGACGGTGGATGCCCACAAGGCCAACATTCGTCAAAAGCTCGGCCTCGCCTCAGCCCGCGAACTGCTCATGGAAGCCGTTCGCTGGGTGGAAAAATAAGCAACCTCCAACAAAAAAATCTGCTTCAGAAAAACGCCGTCC
>JAXMIV010000458.1:0-13657 GCA_034377045.1 Prosthecobacter sp.
ATGCACCATGCCGGGAGGCCAGACGACATAAGTGCCAGCGGGCAGAGCTTTGGCGGCGGCCTGCTTCGGATTGTCGCCCATGGCGAGCTTGAACGTCCCGGAGATCACGGTCACCCGCTCAGGCTTGGGATGGGTATGCGCAGGCACGTGAAATCCGTCGGGCACCTTCACCCGCATGACGAACATGCCTTCTTTGGTCGGATCACCTTCAAGGACAGCGATCTTGGCGCCCTTGGGCAGAGACGCCGGGCCATCCTTCCACTGAATCTCCGCAGGTGGATAAAGCGCGGCGGTTGCGGACATCGCCTCATGCGCCCCTTGCTGACCGAAAAGCACTGTGGACGAAACAGCCAGGGCGGCGAGGGTGAGGAAGATTCGATTTCGTTTCATACGCTTAGGCTGAGGCCAAGTTGTGTCCCAGGCAAGCCTGCTAGTGGAAATATATAGCCAAAAACGCGTCATCCATCGGCTCATAGCCGCCGCAGGCCGTCTTCGGTCATTGGCGTCGGGATCGCCTCGTCGATTTCGTTGATCCGGCACAGGGTATCGGCATCCAGGATCAGGTCGGCGGCCTTGAGGTTCTCGTCGAGTTGTTCGACGGTCGTGGCGCCGATGATGGTGGAGGCGACGAAGTTGTGCTGGCGGCTCCAGGCCACGGAAAGGGTGGCGACACTGATGCCGAGGCTGGTGGCGATTTTGGCCAAGCGCTCGGTGGTTTCCAAAGTGCGGGCGTTGATAAAACGGCTGGCCATGCGCTTCTGGCGCGGCCCGCCGTTGGTGATGTAGTCGCTGAAACGCGCACCTTTCGGCAAGCTGCCGCCATTGTATTTGCCGGTGAGAACGCCGCCGCCCAGGGGCGAATAGGGCAGCAGGCTGACACCCTCCATGCGGCAGACCTGCGCCAGCTCGCTTTCGCAACGGCGGTTGATCAGGGAAAAGTTGTTTTGCACGGTATCGAAGCGCTGCAGATGATGCTTCTCCGCGGTCCAGAGATTCTTCATCAGACCCCAGGAGGTTTCATTGCTGCAGCCAATGGCGCGCACCTTGCCCTGCTTCACGAGATCAGTCAGCACCTCCAGGATGTCTTCCTGCCGTGCGCCGTGATCCGGCCAGTGGGTTTGGTACAAATCGATGTAGTCGGTCTGCAGCCGGCGCAGGCTGTCCTCGCAGGCCCGCATGATCTGCCGGCGGTCCAGCATCGTGAAGCCGCCGCGGATCGGCGGGCGAAACCAGCCGTGCCCCGGGCCGGTTACCTTGGAGGCCAGGATGATCTCCCCGCGCGTCTTGCCCTTGAGCCAGCGGCCGACGATCTGCTCGGTCACGCCAAAAAGCTCCGCGCTGGGCGGCACGGGATACATTTCCGCCGTGTCAAAGAAGTCGATCCCGGCATCGAGCGCCCGGTCCATGATGGCAAAGGAGGTCGGCTCATCGGCCTGCAGGCCGAAGGTCATCGTGCCCATGCAAATGTCCGTCACCACAATGCCGCTGCGGCCAAGTCGTCTGCGTTCCATGCGGCGACCTTATCTCGCACCCGGTACAAGGCAAATGTTTGCCTGAAAGGCCGGCAGCCAAAAAAACGCAGCAGCCCGTTTAGGCTGCTGCGTGCGATGTGCGGAGAGTCCTACCAACTGACCCGGACACCCGTGACCACACCCCAGCCATCATACTTTCCACCGTCGCCCGCACCGTCCTTCATCGACGCATACTGCATGCCGGTCTGAATCTTGAGCTTGTGACCGTAAATGTACCAGTTGAGGCCCGCATAGATCTCATTGTACTCGTCGCCGCGGCCGGACACGATCTTGTTTTCGTAACGCCCCAGGCGAATGCCGTTGCCGCCACCGCTGTTGATATACGTGTAGCGCAGAACCCCCTGGAAGGTCTTCTTCTGGTTCAAGTAATAGCTGGGCATCAACTGGGCGCCAAAAAGATCTGGCTGGCCAAGGTAGCCCTTGGACGCGACCAGATCGGTGCCAAGGCCAAACCGGCCCTTTTCGGCCAGGAAGTTCAGCGACCCCACCATCTCACTGTTGCGGGTGAAGGGATTAGGGGTGCCGATGGTGTTGCCAAGGTCGATACCCTGATACAGGAAATCCGCGCGCAGGATTGCCTTGTCCAGGCCGAGCTCTTTCGCGAAATTGTAGCCGAGATTGACCAATCCAAAGTTGCCGGCATTGAAATTGCCGAACTCCGGTGAGGCCGTGCCCGAGCTGAAATAACCCACGCCGTAGATCCAGTTGCGCACTTCGCCGTTGATGCTCACACCCGGAATGTACTCTTCCGGAAACCAGAAGTTGGTGCCGATCGCGCTGCGGTCTATCGTGATCAGAGCAGTGGATGAGGTCGCGCCGTCCAGAGTGAATTTCACCCCTTGTTTGCCAACCGTCAGGTTGAAAGCTTTGGACGGAGACCATCGGATGTAAGCGTCGGTAAGCTTGTTGTACAGCGGGGTGGGATCATCAAAGTTCAGATCAGCCTCCGCGTGAAGGGTAATCGTCTCGAACATCTTCGCCTTGAAACCAATGCGGCTGCGCCGATTCACCCAGGCGTCGTCGTCGTGCCCTTGCAAGGCGTTGAAGTTATACCACTCGTTCTGCTGCCGACCCACGATCGCGAACTCCTGAAGAAACGGATTGTCTTCGTTCTTGTAGAGTTTGGCCATGCCCCAGATCTGATCGTAAACGGACTTGCTGGGTGCGGGCGCTGGCGCGATTGAGGGCGCGGTTGCGTCTCCGGCGAGGGCCGGGAGAGCGGTCAGGGCGAAGGTCGCGGTCAAAAGGAGGCGCCGCGCGGAAATGAAACAAGGGAGTGACAAAGCCATGTGAGGGAGTGTGGGTGGATTCCCCGAAAATCCGTGTGACGAAATGCACACCTTCGAGGTGCGCCGATAGTGACGGAGATGACACAGACTGTCGAAAGGTCGTGTGTGACAGGTTTGTCACATTCACTGCTGCGACCGCTTCAACCAAACCGCCCCGTGATGTAGTCCTTGGTCATTTTCTCCCGGGGAGTCTCAAACATCGTCATCGTGTCTTCGTACTCGATCAACTTGCCCAGGTAGAACAACGCAGTGAAGTCCGCTGTCCGCATCGCCTGCTGCATGTTGTGGGTCACCATGACCAGCGTGTACTTCTCCTTCAGTTGACCGATAAGCTCCTCGACCCGCGAGGTGGCGATGGGGTCGAGTGCGGAGCAGGGCTCGTCCATCAACAGCACCTGCGGCTTCACGGCGATCGCCCGGGCGATGCATAAGCGCTGCTGCTGCCCGCCTGAAAGGCTGTAGGCACTCTCGTGCAGGCGGTCCTTCACCTCGTCCCACAGGGCGGCGCCGCGCAGGCTTTCCTCCACGGCATGGTCCAGGTAATCCTGCCGCTTGGCCCCGTGCAATTGCAGGCCGTAGGCGACATTCTCGTAAATGCTCCGTGGGAAGGGATTCGACTTTTGGAAAACCATGCCCACCTTCCGCCGCAGGGCCATGGGGTCGACCGCGAGACTGTGGATGTCCTGGCCGTCCAAGATGACCTTGCCCGCCCGGACTTCCGCCCCTTCCACCCGATCGTTCATGCGATTGAAGCAGCGCAAGAGGGTCGACTTCCCGCAACCTGACGGGCCAATGAAGGCCGTGGCCCGATGCCGTGGAATGTCCATCGTCACATCGAAAAGGGTCTGCTTGCTACCGTAAAAAAAGTCCACCTTCTGCACCTGGATCGCGGCGGGAAGATGGCTTGCAGGATGGTTGTTTGCGGCAGGCATGAAGGAGCGGGCTGATGATGGGCGGAGCCATCCCGTCGCGCAACCCCCCATCTGCCACAAAGTTGTCACGCGGCAGAGAGTCTTCGTGACAAAAGCGTCACACAGGAAAACGAGCGCATTTTATTTCCTTGCGCCAGCATGCCGGGTCTCACCAACCGAATTCACCTACCATTGTCCATGATGACGCTCACCCGCCTCCTGACTGTTTCCTCCATTTTCGCCCTGCCCGTGACCGCGCTGGCTGCGGACGTTGACCCAGCCATCCCTGCCTATAAGCCGGCTGGCGCCGTCACCGGCAACCTCAACTCCATCGGCTCGGACACGCTCAACAACCTTATGACCCTCTGGGCCGAGGCCTTTAAGAGCAAGCATGCCGGGGTCAACATTCAGATCGAAGGCAAAGGCTCAGCCACCGCACCCCCAGCGCTCATTTCCGGTACCGCCCAGCTCGGGCCGATGAGCCGCGAGATGAAGCAGGAGGAAACCGACGCCTTTGAGAAGAATTTCGGTTACAAACCCACCGAGATCAAAGTGGCGGTGGATGCCCTGGCGGTCTTTGCCCACAAGGACAATTCCATCAAAGGCCTGACCATGGCGCAGATCGACGCGCTCTTTTCCTCTACCCGCAAGCTCGGTGCTCCCGCTGACATCAGCGACTGGGGTCAGCTCGGCGTTGATGCCTGGAAGGGCCGCGCCATCTCCCTCTTCGGCCGCAATAGCGCCTCCGGCACCTACGGCTTCTTCAAGGAGCATGCCCTAGGCAAGGGTGATTTCAAAAGCAGCGTCAAGGAACAGCCCGGCTCCTCCGCCGTGGTCCAGGGTGTCTCCACCGATCTTTATGCCCTCGGCTATTCGGGAATCGGCTATCTGACCTCCGGGGTTCGCGCCCTGCCCGTCGGCGAAAGCCCGGACAAGCTCGCCGAGCCCACCTATGACAACTGCCTCTCCGGCGAATACCCCCTGGCCCGCTTCCTCCTGCTCTACATCAACAAGAAGCCTGGTCAGCCGCTCGACGCTCTGACTTCGGAGTTCCTCAAGTTCGTCCAATCCCAGGAAGGCCAGAGCATCGTCGTCAAAGACGGCTACTACCCCCTGCCCAAGGCCGTGATCGATGAGACGGCGGCGGAGCTGGCGAAGTAGCCTGCGCCATCGGATAAGTACGCATCCCCGTCACTTTTAGTCCGTTAGTCCGGGGCGGCGGCGACCGTAGGTTTGAACATCATGCCTACTGATCGCCGCTCCTTCCTGAAGAACTCCTCCCTCGCCGCCGCCACGATCGCCTTCCCGGCTGTCGTCAAGTCGGCGAATCCAAATAGCAAGCTGCAGCTCGCCGCCGTCGGCGCCAACGGCATGCCGCTGAGCGATATCAAAAACATCGCCGGTCATCCTTCCGTCCAATACATCGCCTTCGCCGATGTCGACACCGCGCGCTTTGATCAGGTCGACAAACAATTCCCCGGCACCGGCCGCTTCCAGGACTACCGCGAGATGTTCGCCCAATTGGGCGACAAGATCGACGCGGTGAATGTCGGCACGCCCGACCACATGCACGCCAAGGCCTCCATCGACGCCATGCGGTTGGGCAAGCACGTCTATTGTCAGAAGCCACTGGCCCACACGGTCTGGGAATGCCGGCAGATGCGCCTCGAGGCCGAAAAGGCCGGTGTCACCACCCAGATGGGCAATCAGATCCACTCCGCCATCGAGTACCGCCTCGGCACCCGCCTCATCAAGGAAGGCGCCATCGGCAAGGTCAAAGAGGTTCATTCCTGGGTCTCCGTCACCGGCAACGAGCGCAACAAGCGCCTCGAACCCGCCCCCGGCGCCTCCATTCCGAAGACCCTGAATTGGGATCTCTGGATCGGCCCCGCTCCCATGCGCGCCTACGCGCCCTGCTACCATCCCTTCGTCTGGCGTGACTGGCAGGACTTCGGCGGCGGCGCCCTGGGTGACTTCGGCTGCCACATTCTCGACCCCGTCTTCACCGCCCTCGGCCTCAACGCGCCGCTGACCATCAGCGCCGAAAACAGCGGCATCAACCGCCAGATCTGGCCCACCAACGAAACCGTCAGCTACGTCTTCCCCGGCAACGAACTCACCGCCGGCAAGACCCTCAAAGTCACCTGGAGCGACGGCGGCCTCAAGCCCAGCCGCAAGCTCGCGCAAATGCCGCCCGATCTCGAATTGCCCGCCAGCGGCTCCCTCTTCATCGGCGAAGAAGGCAACCTCGTCCTCGCCCACGTCGGCGGCCCCCGCCTCTACCCTCTGGAAAAATTCCAGGGCTTCAAGTATCCCAAGGAAGAAGGCCGCAGCCACTGGCACACCTGGGTCGATGCCTGCCTAACCGGAAAGAAGACCAGCGACGGCTTCCACTACGCCGGCCCGTTGGCTGAAACCGTCCAGCTCGGCAACGTCGTCACCCGCCTCGCCGCGACCCGGCTCGACGCCAGCAACCGCCCCCTCGATCCCCAAACCTTCGAATGGGACGCCGCCAACCTCCGCTTCATCAACAACCCCGAAGCCGACAAGCTGCTCACCAAAACGTACCGCAAAGGCTGGGCGATTTAAAGGAGCAAGGGTTTTCAACCCGTGTCAGCTCCCATCGACATGAAGTAGCGCGCCTTGACCCCAAGGCGCCGTCGTTGATTTTGTCTCGTCACGGGTCATAGTTACCGCCCTGACTCGTGACGAAATCCGGGAACACCATGCCCGACACCACCATCCCCATCAAACCAGAGAAGAACTACACCTGGGAGCAATGGCTCGCCGGCCGGGAGAAGCGCCGCCGCCTGGGCAACCTCGTCGCGCCCTCCATCATTCGTCGCCAGTCCAGCAGTTCCGACAAAAGGCTCTTCGCCGCCTTCGCCGGCGAACGCGGTCCGCCGTTTGGGAAGGCGTTTGATCAGGAGCAGTGACGAGAGATCATGTGGCCACGTGACTGGAGCCTATCCCACCCACGGTCGCACCCCTCCAATTTGCAGTTTGAAATTTTCAGTTTTCAGTTTGCAACAGGCTCCCCTTCCCCCTCCCGATGTCCTCCCACGGGTTCAATCAATTGAGCGCAAGCGCCACCGAATAGGCCACTCCCGGAAATATGTACATATGAACATTGATTTCGAGCCGCTCCCATGCTAAATTTTGACCGTTAATTCTTCCTCCCCCCAGCCCTCCTTTTTTCGTCATTTTCCGTGCCTTTCGTGTCTTCCGTGGTTGTCAATGATCCCGGCTCGCCTGCCCTCACTTTCGGTCCGGCTACTCCAACACCAAAACTCTGTCCCAGCCTTCCGAAGTCACCCATGGGGAGAATTGGGGACCAATGGGGATTCCAAATCCCCATCTCAATTCCCTGATCCTCAGTCCTTTAAGCCTAAAACTTGCAAAAATGGGGATGAAATTTGAAATCTCCCCATTCATCCTCCAGCGGCTCCGCGAATCCCCTGACCATCATCAAACCCCACCCCACGTGGACTAAGTTGGACTGCGAAGCCTTCCGCCCCTGCAAGCTTTCCAATCTTCCCCCACAGCCAGCAGACTTAAATCGGCAAGCGGAGCCACGCTAATCACGCTTCCTGCTTCCCATGAATCCGCTCCCCAAACGACCGCAAACCAGGGCCAACGACCGCAATCCACCACAAACCTCGGTGCCGGCGGGCCTCTTCTCTTCCTTTCGCGCTTTACTCGTGGGGTGAATCCAGATTTAATTTTTGTTTTGGCGGGGCACGTCCCGGCCGTAATTCCATTCATACCCTCATTTTAACCGAATCATGAAATCCAGTCGAATCCGCTTGGCTCTCCTTGCGCTCCTTTGCGGCACTGCCTCACTGCACGCTGACATCCTCATCCTGAAGAACGGCAGCCGGGTCGAAGGCAACATCCTGCAGGAATCCCCTGAGGCGATTCGGATGAAGTACCGTCTGACGCCAAAGATCTGGGATAAGAAGAATTTCCTGGTGGCCGACATCCAGCAGGTCATCAAACAAACCCCGGAAGAGGTGGAGGTGATCGAGCTCCGCAAAGTCATGCCGACAGCGGACCTGATGACAGCCGACAAGTACGAGCAACTGATCCAGGATCGTCTGCGGCCGTTTGTGAATAAGTACAAGGGGACCAAGGAAGCCAAGGAAGTGGAGGGCCTCATCGCCCAGCTTCAGGAGGAGAAGGCCAAGGTCGCCGGCGGGCAGGTCAAACTTGAAGGCCGCTGGTTGAGTGCGGAGGAGACCAAGGCGGAGCAGTTCAGCCTCCAGGCCTACGAGTTGCTCAACAGCATCCGGTCCAAGGTCGCGCAGCGCAAGTGGAGTGAGGCGCTCCGCGAATACGATACTTTTACCCGGCAAACGCCGGCGCTGCGGGGCACGAAGTACTATCCCATGGTGATCTCGGAGGCGTTGATCGCTTTGGACAGCTGGGCGACGCAGCTCACCAAAATGGCGACTGAACAGCCGCTCTTGAAGAGCGAGCGCGAAGAGGGCCTCAAGAAACTGGAGGAGCCGGAACTCTCCCGGACCAAGGCCGCCATTGCCAACGAAATCACCACCTGGAGGGCCGAAGCGCAGGCGGCACGCAACAACCGGCAGCGCTGGATTGAGCCGAACAAGTATGACCATCTGACCATTCAGGGCACCCAGAAAGAGGTGATCGCCGAAAGGGCGAAACTGCAATTGGTCGATCTGGACGCCTTGAAGGTACAAAACGAGGCCTTCAGCGCGGTGCTCAGGAAGATCGGTGAAAAAGACTACACCGGCGGTGTGAATGCTTTCCAGCAGATCGCCAATCTCTCGAATAATCCGATGTACAAAGACATCGTGCAAGACCTTAACAAACGCCTGCGAGCGATCTATGATGAGCTTGTCGCCAAACAACGGGCTGGCGGGAGCGTCATGACCGGGGGCTCGTCCGCGATTGGCGGCACCTCTTCAACTTCACAGGATGAACGTGTGGCCCGCATTCTTGCCGAAGCCGCAGGCGGCACACCGGCGCCAGCCGCAACCGCAGCCCCGGGCACTGCCGCCACGCCGGCCCCTGGCACGGTGGCCCCAGTCCGCCCTGGAGTGGCCCCGGTCGCCCCGGTAGCGGCCGTTAATCCAGCCGCAGCGCGGCCGGTTAGCGCGCCGATGCCGACACCCGTGGCAGAGGCCCTCCCGCCGCTGCCGGAGTCCAACCTTCAGATGTACCTCATGATTGGCGCCGGCGTCCTTGTCCTGGTGCTCTTGATCGCCTTCATGGGACAGAAGAAGAGGGATAGAGAAGCCTGAGTCCTGTTCCTTCCACCACTGCCGGAGCTCCTTCAGGACCTCCGGCGCTTTCCATTTTTCCGCATGAACGCAGCCCATTCCTCAACCACCCGCCGCCGCTTTCTTCAGGGCGCCGCTTCGACCCTTTTTGCCGCGCCTTTCGTCACTTCCGGGCTGCGCGCCGCCTCGCCAAATGGCAAGCTGCGCCATGCCGCCTTTGGCGCCTCGGGCATGTCCTGGGCGGACATGACCGCCCTGTCCAACCACGACATGTGGGAGCTGGTGGCCGTCTGTGATGTCGATACCCGCAACTTCGCCCGGGTGAAGGAAAAGTGGCCTAACGTCAAATGTTATCAGGACTGGCGGGAGCTTCTGGAGAAGGAATCCGGCAACATCGACTCCGTCAATGTCTCGACCCCCGATCACATGCACGGCCCCATCGGCCTGCGCGCCATGGAACTGGGCAAGCATATGTACGGCCAAAAGCCGCTGGCGCAGAATCTTTACGAATGCCGCCAGCTTATGCTCAAGGCTCGGGAAAAGGGCGTCATGTCGCAAATGGGCATTCAGATCTCCTCCGCCTTCACGGAGCGCCACGCCGTGGCCATCATTCAGCAGGGCACAATCGGCAAGGTGAAGGAAGTCCACACCTTCTCCAACAAGAAATGGGGGGACATGGAGCCCGTGCCGGAGAAAGGCGATCCCGTGCCGCCGGAACTGGATTGGAACTTGTGGTTAGGCACCGCCACTGAGCGCCCCTACATCAAGGGCTACTACCACCCTTCCAACTGGCGCAAACGCCGCGACTTCGGCACCGGGACGCTGGGGGACATGGGCTGCCACATGTTCAGCGGCTGGTTTCGTGCCCTCGACCTGGCCGCCCCCATCGCCGTCAAGTCCAAGGGGCCCGCACCGCTCAATGCCACCAACTGGGCGATCAACGGCCTCGTTGAATACACCTTCAAGGGCACTCAATATACGGCCGCCGACACAGTCAAGGTCACCTGGTATGACGGTGACGCCATGCCGCCCGCTGACATCATCGCCCAAGCCGGCGGCAAGTTCCCCGGCCAGGGCAGCATCTACATCGGCACTGATGGCGTCCTCCTCGCCACCCACGGCAGCACGCCGATGCTTTATCCGCGCGAGAAATTCGCCAGCTTCAAATACCCCAAATTGGAACCTCGCGACCATTGGAAGGACTTCATCGACTGCTGCCTGAAAGGCGATAAGAAACCCAGCGCCAATTTCGACTACGCCGGACCGCTGACTGAAGCCGTGCTCCTGGGTTGTCTCGCCAGCGTCTTTCCCAATGAGAATCTCGAATGGGACGCACCCGCGCTCAAGATTCCCAACAGCGAAGCCGCCAACGCCATGGTGCGCCGCCAGTATCGAAAAGGCTGGGAGGTCTAACAATCTTCGTTACTGCTCCACACGGAACAGGTGCATGGATACGCCGGAAGGGTTGAGTTCCACATAATTGTGGGGACCGCGCCATTCGTAAATTTGGCCGTGCATCAGATCATGGATTTGGTACGGCCGCTCAGGATCGAGGCCGAGAGCTTCAAAGTTCAGATGGACAAAGCCGGATACCACCTCGTTTCCATTCAGGCTGACAACGCAGAGGATGCGGTCGCGAAAGTCGGGCGTGCATTTGCTGTAGCAAAGCACCTGCTCGTGGTCCGCATGGTGAAAGGCCAGGTTGTCGTAGAGGTGCAGGGCCGGATGATCACGGCGAATGTGATTGAGGCGGGCGATGAAGCCCTTGATGTTGCCGGCGACATGGTAGTCGCGCTGCTTGAGTTGGAACTTTTCCGAATCGAGGTATTCTTCCTTGCCAGGCAGCGGTTCGTTTTCACACAGTTCATACCCCGCATACATGCCCCAAGACGATGACAGGGTGGCGGCCAACGCCGCACGCAGGCGAAAGAAACTGGCGGGTGCGTTCTGCAGGTAATACGGATGAATGTCCGGCGTGTTGGGCCAGAAGTTGCCGCGGTAATACCAGCGCATGTCGCTCTGAGTCAGTTCCGTGGCATAGGCGATGAGTTCGGCCTTATGTTCGCGCCAGGTGAAGTAGGTGTAGCTCTGGGTAAACCCCACCTTGCCGAGCACCTGCATCATCTTCGGCCTGGTGAATGCCTCCGCCAGGAAGATGACCTCCGGATGTTTGCGGTGGACGATGCGAATCAGTTCTTCCCAGAAGGCCACCGGTTTGGTGTGCGGATTGTCCACCCGGAAAATCTTCACGCCTTTGTCCACCCAGAAGAGCACGACATCGATCAACTCCCGCCATAGGTTCTTCCAATCCGCACAATGGAAATTGAGCGGGTAAATGTCCTGGTACTTTTTCGGTGGGTTTTCCGCGTAGCGGATGCTGCCATCCGGCCGCTGATAGAACCAGTCCGGATGATCGCGCACGTACGGATGATCGGGGGAGCAATTGAGCGCGAAGTCGAGGGCGATCTCCATGCCGCGGTTCTTCGTCTCCTCCACCAGCCAGACAAAATCTTCCATCGTGCCGAGCTGGGGTTCGATCTCGCGATGACCGCCCGCGAGTCCGCCAATGGCCCAGGGACTGCCGACATCATCGGGGACGGTGATGAGCGTGTTGTTTTTGCCCTTGCGCGCGGTGACGCCAATGGGGTGGATGGGCGGGAAATAAACGACGTCAAAGCCCATCGCCCGCGCATCATCCAGACGCGGCAGGCAATCGCGAAAGGTGCTGTGCTTGTGACTGAGACCCTCGGCGCCGCGCGGGAAGAATTCATACCAGGCGGAGAAGCGCGCCCGTTCCCGCTCGACGATGACCCCCAGAGGCTCTGAGGTGGTGGAAAGGGAGCGATCCGGGTAGCGATCCATGAGCGCCTGAAGATCGGCGGACTGCAGCACTTCGAGCAATTCCTGGGGCGGCAGTTTAACCAAAAGTTCGGCCACTTCCTCAATTTGCGCGCCGGCTTCCGGGGCACCGGCCGCGCGCGCGCGCAAGGCTGCTTCCCGGAGCAAGCGCGCGCCCTCGATAGTTTCCACCGGCACGTCAGGATCTTCACTCTGGACGCGGATGACGAAGGTCTTCTTCCAGCCCCTGAAGGTGTCCGCCCACGCCTCGACGACGTATTCCCAGCGGCCCAGGGATTCAAAGCTGCAGGCGCCGCGCCAGCGATCGTTGTCCGTGGGCTGCATCGGAGCTTCAAACCAGCGCCGCGTGCCGGTGAGGCGCCACTTCAGCACCGCGGCCATCAAATCATGGCCGTCTTTGAAGATATCGCACCAAACGTCCAACTGCTCGCCAACGACGCGCTTGATGGCGTACCTTCCGCCTTCGATGCAAGGATAAAACCCTTCGATGACAACGGTGGGAGCTTGGGCTGGCGGCATAGGAAGGGGGGACAGACTACCAGGAACTCAAGTCGTCATGCAACCGTTCCATGGCATGGGACTGAAGGGCGCGTTCCGGCATGTCAGGACAGCCGAAGGGCACTATTTTGACTCTGTTGTGGCGCAATGCGGTGATGCCGTTGATGCCGTTGGGGTCCAGGATGCCACGCCAGACTTCCTCGGCGAAGCGGGCGGCGAGCATGCAGTCCTGCGGCGTGGTGTGGCCGCCGCGTTGCAAATGGCCGAGCACGGAGGGCCGCACCTCCAGGTCAGGGAAAGGCGCACCCTCGCGCTGAAAGTAGCGCTGGAAAGCATCACGAAGAACATAGGCGCCATTGCGCGATTGCGGGGGATCAAATTGCACCCCTTCAGCGATCAGGACGATGGCATAACCGCGCCCGCGAGTCATGGCGCTCTCAATCTTGGCTGCCAAGCCTGCCATCAGGGTTTCAGTCAACGCGCCACCTTCGGGTGTGATGACCATTTCCGCGCCGGAGGCAAGGGCGGCCATGCGCGCCAAGTCGCCACTCGCCCGGCCCATGGTTTCCAGCACCATGACCCGGCGGTGGCTGCGGGCGGTGTCGATGAAATGATCCACGGCCCACACCAGGGTATGCACCGCCGTATCCACTCCCAGCGCCATCTCGGTAAACTGCAGATCGTTGTCAATCGTCGCCGGCACGCCAATCACCCGCAGTGAGCTCTCATCCGCCAGCAGGCGGGCGCCCGTCAGGGAGCCATCACCGCCGACGACCACCAAGGCGCGCACGCCGAGTTTTTCGAGCAGCTCGATCGTGTCTTTGCGGACCTCCGGCTTGTGAAAATCCAGGCACCGTGCCGAACCCAGGATGGTCCCGCCCTTGCCCATGATGCCGCTGACGCTGGCGTGATCCATGTAGATGAGGCTCTGCTGAGCATCGATCAACCCCTTGCGCCCAGGACGCGCGACGATCTCCTGGCGCAGATGCACCATGGACTCCGCATCAACTTTGACCTGGCGGGCAGCGCGCACGAGACCCCGATAACCGTCCCGAATTCCCAACACGGGGATCTGATGCCGATTCAGCCCCAAGCGCACGATTCCGCGCAAAAAAGCGTTCATTCCAGGGGCATCACCGCCACTGCAGAGGACGGCTACGGGGCTTTCAGGGTACGAAATCATGAATGAGGGCGGTGAGCCCCATAGCCAGATACAGAAAGGAGGCAAGCCGAGCCTGCATAAGCCCCGCGTTTAGACCTAATGCCGTTAAGCAAAAAACAAAGGGAGAGGGGAAAAGAGGTCTGTACTTTTGAAC
>JAXMIV010000459.1:0-5480 GCA_034377045.1 Prosthecobacter sp.
CCTCTGGGGTCAATTCGTGGGTGATGCCGCGGGTCTCGGCACGCACTGGATCTACGATCTCAGCGACATGGCCCGGCGGTTCCCCGGCGGGGTCTATGGATTCGAGACGCCCGGTTCCGGTCACTACCACGAGGGCAAGAAATCGGGCGATCAAACGCATTATGGTGACGCCGCCCTGCTCGTGCTGGAATCCGTCGCGGCCTGCGGTGAATTTCGCGAAGCCGACTTCGGCATGCGTCTCGAGGCTTTCTTCTCCCTGCCCGGCTGCATCACCTACCGCGATAACTCCACCCGCGATACCCTGGCCCATTTGGAAGAGGAACCGGACAACTACCAAAATGGCGCCATCGATGACGAACCCGCCACCGTCACCCGTCTCGCTCCGGTGGTGGTGGCCTACACCAACCGCGAACCGGCCGCCTTGGCCGACGCCATTCGCCGCCTCACCCTCGTCACGCAAAATCATCCCACCGCCCTCGTCTGTGCCGCTGCCAGCGCCGAGCTGCTCCGCCACCTGCTCACCGGCATGCCTTTTCGCGAGGCCTTTGAACTGGGCCGCAAATCCTCCACGGACAGCTACGACGCCTCGGACTACTTCGAACTTGCCTACACGCGGCGCGAAGAAGACGTGATTTCCGCCACCGATTACTTCGGCAAATCCTGCCCTCTGTCCGAGAGTTTCCCCGCCGCCCTCCACGCCGCCTGGCGGCATCACGACAACTTCGCTGAGGCCGTCCTCGCCACCATCCACGCCGGCGGCGACAATGCCGGACGCGCCGCCATGGTCGGGTCCTGGCTCGGCGCCTGCCTGGGCGTCGAGTCCATCCCGCCTTCCTGTATCGAACGCCTGAGCGAACGCGAGCGCATCCAGTCCGCCATCGATCAATTGCTCACCCGCTGCATCGATCAAAAGCCGGGTTGACGCCCCTGCCCGCCCGTCGGAGTCTCCGCGCCTTATGCGCTTTGCCATCTGCAACGAGACCTACCCGAATTGGCCCTTTGAGAAAGTCTGCGAGGACGCCGCCGCCGCCGGCTACCAGGCCCTCGAACTCGCCCCCTTCACCCTCAAGGAAGATCCCCGCGAACTCACCGATGCCGATGCCCTGCGTCTGAGTCAGATCGCCTCATCGTTCGGCCTAGAGATTCTGGGATTGCATTGGCTGCTGAAGAATATCAACTGGTTCCACATCACCACGCCAGATGCGCTGTTGCGCAAAGACACGGCGAAGTTCGGCAAGCACCTGGCCCGCATCTGCGCCGCCACCGGCGGCCGCATCATGGTCTGGGGCAGCCCGATGGCGCGCAACACGCAGCCGGAATGGGTTTACGAAGACGCCTTCAAACGCGCCGCCGACAGCGTCCGCGCCGTCGCTGAAGAAGCTGGCAAATACGGTGTCGTCATCGCCATGGAACCTCTCGGCCGCAAAGAGACCAACTTCCTCAACACCGCCGAAGAAACCATCCGCCTCTGCAAGATGGTCGATCATCCCGCCTGCAAACTTCACCTCGATGTGAAGGCCATGAGCGACGAATCCAAATCCATTCCCGACATCATCCGCGACAGCAAAGACTGGTTCGTCCACTTCCACACCAACGACCCCAACCTCCTCGGCCCCGGCATGGGCGACGTGAAGTACGAACCCATCATCGCCGCCCTCCGCGAAGTGAACTACGACGGCTACCTCTCCGTCGAAGTCTTCGACTACACCCCCGGCCCCGCACACATCGCCCGCGAAAGCATCCGCTATCTGAAGGAGCAACTCGCCAAGTAACGCCCGCGGAGAATAGGCGTCCTCGCCTGTCAACGGCCTGAGGCTTCCAGCCTAACATCATCCATCGAACCACTCCTTGGCAGGCATCGCTTTGGCTTTTTGCTGGCTTGTAGCCGCCCTTTCCCCGTGCTACAACAGTCGGCAGCCATGAAACTCACCATTTCCTCGCTCTGGCGGCTCGGCGTTCTGATCTGCATCACTGGCTGGCATCTCCCCTGCGCTCGCGCCCAGAAAATAGATCCGGAACGCCAGCGCCAATTCCTCGAAACCAAGGCCAAGGCGGAAAAGGGCGATGCCGAGGCACAAACCAATGTGGGCCGCGAATACTATTATGGCGCGAATGGGGAGGTGGACGGCAAGGAAGCGGTGAAATGGTTTCGCAAAGCCGCGGCGCAGAATTTCGCTGATGCTCAATTCATGCTCGGTCAATGCTACGCCGGCGGCGCGAATGTGGAGAAGGATGTTGTTGAATCGAGGAGTTGGATTCGCAAAGCGGCCGAGCAGAACCACCGCATGGCTCAAGCATTCATGGCCGGCGATTACGAAACCGGTCGCGGTGTGGAGAAGGACCTCGTGGAGGGGTATGCCTGGCGCTGCCTGGCCGCCGAGGGCGGCGCTTATTATGTCAAGGCTCGTGACATTTCAGAGAAACGGTTGTCACCCCAACAAATCGCCGACGGCAAAAAACGCGCGGAAAAATTGCGGCCGCAAATAGCGGCCCGGCTGTCTGACAAGGACCTCCTGATCCTGAAAGCCGGGGCCGAGAAAGGCAATGCCGAGGCTCAGATCCTTCTTGGCACCTGTTACTTTGAGGGTCGCGCCCCCGTGGAACAGGACTACGCGGAAGCGGTGAAGTGGTACGGCAAAGCCGCCGGGCAGAATCACCCTACGGCTCAAACCCTTTTGGGCGGCTGCTATGACGTGGGCCTGGGAGTGACGAAGGACTACAAGGAAGCCGTGAAGTGGTATCGCAAAGCCGCCGAGCAGAATTTCGCTATCGCCCAATGGTCCGTGGGCCAATGCTATGAGCTGGGTCAAGGCGTCGGGAAAGATGACATGGAGGCGGTGAAGTGGTATCGCAAAGCGGTCAAGCAGAACGACGCCGCGGCCCAAAACGCACTGGGCAGTTGCTACGCCTTTGGCAAAGGCGTCGAGAAAGATGACACGGAAGCAGCGAAGTGGTTTAGCAAAGCCGCCGAGCAGAATCATCCGGAGGCTCAATTCAATCTGGGCGTCTGCCACCACGAGGGCCGCGGCGTGGTGAAGGACTACACAGAAGCGGTGAAGTGGTATCGCAAGGCCGCCGAGCAGAACTTCGCCGACGCTCAACACAATCTGGGTGTCTGCTACGCCATGGGCCAAGGCGTGGAGGTGGACGACACGGAGTCGGCGAAATGGCACCGCAAAGCGGCCGAGCAGAATCACGCCAAGTCTCAGACAAGTCTGGCCGCTTGCTACTACGAAGGCGAAGGCGTGGCGAAGGACACGGTGGAGGCGTATGCGTGGTTCAATCTAGCCGCGCGAACGGATGCCAAGGCAGCGGAGGCCAGGGACGCCATGGAGAAAGAGATGCCGCCGCAGGAAGTCGCAGACGGTCAGAAACGCGCCAGGGAATTGCAGGCGCAAATAGAATCCAGGCCCAAGAGCAAAGGCCAATAACCAGAGCTCCTCGACTTCCTTCTTACCGATGACCATCCTCCCATCAACCACACGCTGCCGAATCGCCCTCGGTTGCCTTCTCATTCTCGCGGGCTGCTCCAAGACCAACACCACGTTTATTGTTAATCTTCCAGCCCACGAGAGCAAACGCACCCTCAAAGAAGTGCGCGCTGAGGGCGACTCCCTGCGGCTCTCCGTCGTTCAAGACATGGCGCCCGTTTTCGTCGCCAAGATCGAAGCAACCGTCATCACCGGCGACGTCTATTTAAAGCCCCTGCTCATCAGCAGCGTGGTTCGCCAAACCGATTTCGTGATCGACCTGTCCGGTCAGCAATTCCCCCGGGATTGGCGAGACAGGCTCTATTGGATCGAAAGCGAATCAGGTTCCAGCCCTCTCTCGAGCCAGAATCATCGTGAGATTCGACGCAGCAAGATCTCGGTGAAGTGAACGGTGACAGGGCTTCGCCGGAATCGCCTGAATTCATTCCCGACACTAAAAAAACTGTTCATTAGACCATTGCACTCTCACGCTTTCGTGCTAAAGTGTGTTAACAGACCTTGTGGAGACACCAAAGAAGCAGAGAGATCACCCCCCTTTTCTCCCACCTCATCTCCCTGAAAAACTTCCCAGCCAAAGCCGCCATGGGGACAAATGGGGATTCCAAATCCCCATCACAATCCATTGACCCTCAACCTCCTGCGCCGGAAATCCCCAAATGGGGATAAAATGAGAATTCTCCCCATTGCCCATTGCAGCCCCATCCCATCCGACCGATCCAACCGATCCGTCCAAATCCCCAAAAAACCCGCCCGCAAACGTCACCAGCGGCGATTTTTGTATAAAGTTTAGTTTTCAACATTCGGGCAACGTTTTCGTCTGTAGCCAAGTGCGCCAGATCATGGCGTCCCCCCACTAACCAACTTATGAAAAAACCGTTACGCACTCTTTTCGCTGCCATGACCGGGAGCATTCTCGCTCTCGGCATCGTGACCGGGCAGGATGACCTCAAACCAAAGCCCGCGCCTCCACCGCAGGTGCCGGCCACCGCCGACACCAAACCGAAGGTTCCCGCCCCGCCGGATGCCCAAGTCAAAATCGAACCGAAGGACTTCCACGCCCGCCTCCTCAAGGATGAAAATCCCATCCCCAATGCTGGCCAACTCCAGATGAGCTACGCGCCCGTGGTGGAAAAAATCCTCCCCAGCGTCGTCACCATCTTCTCCTCCGGCGGCAAGTCTGAGGAGACTCCGAACATCGAGGACATTCCGCCGCAGTTGCGGCCCTTCTTCTATCGCTTTTTCGGCAACCCGGAAGACGGCGATGAAGAAGGCTCAGATGAAGCGCCCGCCCCGCGCCGCCGTGGCAATGGCGCCAATCCCACCCCCCGGCAGACCCCGCCTCGGTCCCCGCATCCTGACATGCCGGTGCAGAGAGGTGTCGGTTCAGGCTTCATCCTGTCCAAGGATGGCTACATCATGACCAACAATCACGTCGTCGCTGACGCCGACAAAATCGAGGTCACCTTCGAGGTCAACGGCACCACCCGCACCTACATTGCCAAAGTCGTAGGGGCCGATCCGCTCTCAGATGTGGCGCTGATCAAGATCGATGCCACCAACTTGCCTCAGGCCACCATCGGCGACAGTTCCAAGCTGCGCGTCGGTGATATCGTCCTCGCGGCCGGTGCCCCGATGGAACTCAACCGTTCCGTCACCCAAGGCATCGTCAGCGCTCTGGGTCGCAGCGGCATGAACATCGTCGGCCACGGCAAAATCGCCGGTTATGAGGATTTCATCCAGACGGATGCCTCCATCAATCCCGGCAACTCTGGCGGCCCCCTGGTCGATTCCATGGGCCGCGTCGTCGGCATCAATACCGCCATCTTGTCCCGCAGCGGCATGAATGCGGGCATTGGCTTCGCCATCCCCATCAACATGGCCCTTCATATCGTCGAAGACTTGATCGACGACGGCACCGTGCAGCGCGGTTACCTTGGCATCCAGATCAAGGATCTCGATGAAGAGCAGGCTAGCGCCCTCGGACTGAAA
>JAXMIV010000460.1:0-4393 GCA_034377045.1 Prosthecobacter sp.
TGGGGATTGATGATGCCGAGATTGGCGGAAAAAGGCACCTTGAAGAGGTTGATGAAAAGGAAGAAGCGGCTAAAGACGCCGAGGTGATCCTTCTTTTCCAGATGCCGGGAGAGCAGGTAAACGGTCATCACCGGACCGGCGGCGTTGGCCAGCATGGTGGTGATGCCGGCACCGAGGCCCATGGTCCAGGCAAACCCCTTGTGCTCAGTCAAGGCGAGGAAGTCGCTGCGGCGGGCATCAAGCAGAAGCTTGAAGGCGAGCAGGGCGATGATGAGCCAGCCGATGACGGTGCGAGCGGCCGAATTGTCGATTTTGCCTAACAACAAGTAGCCGATGATGACGCCGGCGATGGCGGGCGGCGCCATGGGAATGATGCGGCGCCAACTGCCGCCATGGCGGTTGATGAAGTAGCCCATGAAGTCCGCGACGATGAGCAGCGGCAAGACGAGGCCAACGGAGGCCTTGGCGCCAAAGGCCTGTGCCATGAGCACAACACTAAGCGTGGCGGTGCCGGACAGCCCACTTTTGGACAGGCCGATGCAAAGGGCGCCGAGCAGCGCCAAAGTGAACACCTCCCCCTGCCCGGTGAGAAGCGTGTTTTGCTGCAGCCAGTCCGTGAAGCTCACCCCGGGCGCCTAGGGAACAATGGTGACGCGGGTACCGTAGCCTGCCTCGGAGTAAATCCGCTCCGCCATGGCGTAGGGGAGGCGAATGCAGCCATGGGAGGCCGGGGCGCCGGGATAAGGAATCGCGCCCGCATGCATGCCGACCCCGTAGCTGGTTAGCCGCATCCAATAGGGCATAGGCGCACCGACAAAATGCCCGCCGCCGCTCCCCGGTGTGGCGTTGGAGTTCACCACCTCGCCCGCTGAGTTGACGATGCTGCCATAGCGGTTTGACCGTTTATCCACGATCTTCTCCGAGATGTTGAAGGTGCCCGTGGGCGTCGCAAAGCCGGGACGACCCGTGGCGACATAAGTCCAGGCGATGTTTTGCCGGTTCTTGAACACGTAGGCCTTCTGCTGGCTGAGATCGATGGTCACATACAGCGGGCTGCCGGGTCCGGCGTTCGCGCCGCCGTTCCAGACATACAGCGGGCTCTGTGAGGCATCCGCCGGCTGCACCAGAATGGGTTTGCGAACAACCTCCCGCATCGGCAATTGACACGAGCTCAATGTGAAGGCGCAGGCGGCTACAAGAACGGCATAAGCTTTCATAGTGGCTGTGCTATGGTAGCAAAAACCCGCCAGACGCAACGACCGTTCCTCCGTCCGACGGAAGTTTTTCTTTGCGGTTTATTGCCGTAAATTCCAGTAAATCTTGAGATTCTTACTGCGGCGACCGGCGGCAACCAAGTCTACGTCACGATCACCATCCAAATCCGCGCCCATGAGGTCTTCGCAGGCCATGAGGTTGTCGTCCACCAACGTTTGTTCCCAGCCGGCGCCGTCTTCCTTGGTCGTCCAAAAGAGCTTCACACCGACTTTGGGTCCGACTTTCTGCGCAGCACGCCAGCCGACCGCGATTTGGCGATTGTTGAGGCCAAGAAAGTCATGGCAGGCAAGCGCATGGCCATCGGCCAATGTGTCGTCGAGAACCTTGCGAACCCAAAGCCCGTCCTTGGGACCGTCCGGCGGTGGGGTATAAAGGACCAATTGATGGCCGTGCATCGGCTCCACTGCCGCGACATAGGGCTGGCCACCGGCAAAGGCGCCAGTGCGTACTTCCCCGACGCCCCTGAGGTCGGGGGAATCGGCCGGGTGACGGGTGATCCATTGCTCGCGCCAGCCTTTTTCACCGGGCGTCAGGCGCACGATGCCCTCACGGCCTGCAAGCAGAAGCGGCTCCGGCTCACCTGGGACGACGGGAACGATTTCGAAATTGTGCGTCAGATGCATGCCTTCATGCACCACCGAGGTGTTCCAGGGCTGCGTGACATCCTCCGGCACGTGATAGGCCAACACCCGAACGCCGGCGCCTTCCCCACTTTTATTGCCGCGTCCATGCAGGGGCACAACGATCAAGTCGTAGCGGCCGGCGGCGTTGCGCACCCAACGCATCCGGTGGGTGGTGGGTTCGTGGCTCAGCTCAATGGGTTTCCAACGCTGCGTGCGATCCGCCGGAGGCTGGAGGTAGAAAACCGCGCCGCTGGTGACGGTATCCCCAGGATTCCATTGAGCGCCGACGGCAACCTCGGCCTTGCCGTCGCCATCGATATCCCGCGCGGCGATGCAGACGTGGTCCTTTTCGGTGAGTTTTTCAGCAATGATGTGCTTCGTCCAAGCGGGATTCTGATACCAGACAATGACCTCTTTATCGGCGAGAAGGATGTCGGTCTTGCCGTCGCCGTTGACGTCCGCGAGGGCGAGCCCGTAACCGATGCCGACGGCGGCATCGATCTCCTCGGCCTTGAAGCTGGGGGCGGTCTGAGCCGCCAGAGAGGCTGCAATACCGAAGAGGGAAAGGAAGAAAGTCAGACGCAGCATGGTAGAAGGGCAATAAAACGCTGATTTTGGAGGGAACAGGGGGCCGTGGCTAGGAAAACTGAGTCGAAAAATCCAAAAGAATTGACTATGTAATGACAAAATAGATATCATTCTCGAACAAACTCACCCTGAGGCGCTGTCTAACCCTCCATCCAGAACTGCGCCTTCCCCTGCCCTGACATGTTTGCCATGCCCCGTTTCTTTGCTTCCCTTGGTGCTCTCCTTGTTGCCGGAACCCTGGGGGGACTGGCGCCAAATGCAGGCGCCGTCGTGCCGCTGAAGCCGTCCAATATCAGGGTAGACGTGACAAAAGCCATCGACGCGGATTTGGCCACGCAGGCCGGGGTCGACTACGATGACTATGACAGCTATCTGATTCGGTGGGCGGACAATTCTTTCGATGAGGAAGGCTTCCGGGTGGAAGTCCGGGTAGGGAATGCCGGGTCGTTCACCATCCTGAGCTACCAGTCGGCAAACAGCACGAGTTACGTCGCGCGGGCGCAGCTTCCCCGTTTTCCAAAAGACACGCTCCTGCAATTTCAGGTGACGGCGTACAAGTTTAATGGCGCCAATGTGGAGTATTCATACGGGCCCATTTTCCCGTACACGACGGTCGACGGTTCGACGACGTTCACCGCCCCCACCGGACTGACGGCGGAAAACGTCAACGACGGGACGGTCAATCTCAAATGGACGGACAACAGTGGCGCCGAAGTTTACCACCAGCTTTTCTACAAGAAGCAGGCGGACGCCACATTCACCTCCTTGGGCTTCACTCAATTCAATTTCACTGAGGTGCCGATGCAGTTGGGCTTGGTTCCTGGCGGCAGCTATGATTTTCAGGTGCGCGCGACACTCAAGGCACCTACCGACGGAGTCACGTTCGGCGACATCAAGTACGTAACGAATCCCACCAACACCGCGAACATCACCATCCCCGCCTTGGCGGCGCCTACCGGCCTCATTGGCAGCGTCAGCAGCGAAACGTCGGTGAAATTGTCATGGGCCGACAATTCCCGCAACGAAACCGCTTATCAAATCGAGTACCGGCAGTTGTCGGATACCGGATTCACGGTACTAGGCACCGTGTCTGCCAATACCACGACGGTCACGGTGCCAACCCCACCGGCCACCACGGTGGAATGGCAGGTACGGGCGATCTACAAGACGACCGAAGTCACCACGGCCATTGAGTCGGCAGCGACGACACCCACGGTGCAGTTGAGCACGGCCTTCCCAGGCCCTTCCGATCTTACGGCCACCACCTCGGCAAAGGCCGGCGCGGTTGACCTGACCTGGAACGACAATTCCACCTCGGAATCTGGCTTTGATATTTTGAGTCGCCCCACCTCGGGAGGCGACTTCACCGTCGCCTTGAGTGTCCCCGCGGGCACCACCACGGCGACGGTTACCTCACGGTTGGATGCAACGGGGACCGCCACCATTCCGCTGGCGCTGGACACCAACCACGAGTTTGTCGTGCGCGCCTACTACGGATCGGTTTATTCGGCCGCCAGCAATTCGGCAACCGCGGATGCCAAGGATGGCTTCACCAGCCGCTTCTACCACCCAGCGACGGTGGGTTTGGCTTATACCACCGCCCCGCTGGTGCCGACCGCCAACCCGACACCCGCCAATGATTTCCCTTTGTCGACGCAGTATCAGTTGACCGTTTCTTCGGCTGTGACCACGACCGGATCGGTGAAGAACTGGAACATCACGGGCTTGTCCACGGTGGGGCTGACCTTTGACAACGAAACCGGCATCATCACCGGCACTCCCACCATTCCCGGCGTCTTCACCTTTCCGATGACAGCCACCTTCACCAGTGGATGGGTGGCGAATGGCACTTTGACCCTGCGCATCATGCGGCCGCGGGCAACCCCAACGTCACAAGCAATCGCCGA
>JAXMIV010000461.1:0-7307 GCA_034377045.1 Prosthecobacter sp.
TCGGATTGCCCTCCCACGGCTCGGTCTTGTGGAAGATGCGTTCCAGCGTGGTCTCGGCGATGAGGAAGTCATCCACGAAGAGCTGCCGGCCCACGTCGATGGGGATGACAGGAGGCGGTGTTTTCAAATACGGCACCTCCATCACCTCGCCGCGCTTGAGTTCTTCGATGCTGCGCGATGGCGGCCAAACATCGGGCAGGATGATACCGTTGTAGAGCGTCTCGCCGCTCCAGGCAGGCAGGGCGAGGAAAATGGCTGTGAGGGTGATGATGGGTTTCATGGTGGATGGTGTTTGGACGTGGCAAAGCTAACAAGAGGGTAACGGAGCCACCAAGAGGGATGTGCTTGTCTAAATGACAGACAAGCGACAATCTCCGCCCATGAAAACCAAGCACGCCATTCCCCAGCGCTCAACCCTCGTTCAACAGGTGACAGTGATTCTGCGCCAAGGGATTCGCGATAATGTCTGGGGCGCGCATTTGCCTGGGGAGGTGGAGTTGAGCCGGAGCTTGCAGGTGAGTCGCATGACATTGCGCGCGGCCTTGGAGACGCTCACGCGCGAGGGTTGGCTGAGTTCCTCCCAGGGGCGACGGCGACAGGTGATGAAGAAGGCGGTAAGTCGCGTGACCCAAACAAATAACCGGATCGTGCTGCTAACAGATGTGCCTATCGTTTCCATGTCGGTCTTCCATCTGCTTCAGGTCAATGGGCTGCGCGAGCAGTTGGCCAAGGCGGGGTTCGATCTCGACGTGCATGTCAGCGCTGCCTGTTTCTCGGGCAGACCGAGCGCGGCGCTGGAACGGTTGCGAGCCGCGAAGCCGGCCGTCGTGTGGGTGTTGCTCAATTCATCGGTGCCAATGCAGCACTGGTTCATGGACTGTGGGCTGCCCTGCGTGGTGATCGGAGCGCCGCATCCAGGGATTACTCTACCCACCATTGGAACGGACTATCATGCGCTGGGCCGGCACGCGGCAGGGATGTTTCTGCGTCGCGGGCATCGCCAACTCGCCGTGCTCGTTCCTGCGCAAGCCAAGGCTGGAGACATCAACAGCATCACCGGTTTCCGTGCCGCGTGCAATCAAGTGGACGATGCGAACATGAGCGTGATCGAGCATGACGGCACACCCACCGGCATCCGCCGTTGTCTGGCGATGATGTTGAAAAAGTCCCCACCAACGGGCCTGCTCGTCGCGCTGCCAGCATGTGTGCTCACCGTCATGTCAACTCTCTCCTGCCTCAGCGTGCGAGTGCCGCAAGACATCTCCATCATCTCGCGCGACAGTGAGTCCTATCTCGACTTCATGGTGCCAACGCCCGCGCGCTACATGATCAACGTCCCTCACTGTGTGCAAAAAATCTCCCGCACGATCTTGGCCATCGCACACAGTGGCGCAGCGCCTGTGCGCAATCAACTGCTTCAGCGGGAGTTTGTAAACGGAGAGTCGCTGGGGAAGCTGGGCATGTCTGTTCTTCAATAGACAAGCACGCAACGATTGACCTGTGCTCGCTCGCAGCCAAGAATTGTCGGCAAGCTCGCGGTCGCTCATCATGCCTAATTTCCCTCATCTCCATTCGCGCGCCGTGTTCCGGGGACGATCAATCCACTGAAACGGGTCCCAGCGCCGGTACCACGACTTCATCACCCGCTTTGAGCTCGGTGTTGGCCGCCAGCATGTTTAGTTCGCGAATCTTTGCCGGCGTGGTGCTGAACATGTTGGCCACCGTGCTGAGGTCATCGCCCCGCTCGAGGCGGTACGCGACCACTCCCCGGTGCGGTCCAGTCGGCATCGCCGGTTTTGATACAGGTGCGGAAGGCGGATACACGGGCGCGAGGCTGGGGAGCTTGGGTGGAGCTGGCGCTGGCATGGGGGCCAAAGCCGGAACCGAGGGCCTGTTCAGCGTTGCCAGTCCGGCGCCGGGCAGCGGGATGGTTTCCACGTCCGGGGCGGAATGGCTGTGCATCACCAGCTTGCTGGACGGAAGGGACATCGAAGTCGGGGCAGTTGCCGAAGGAACGACGAGTTGCTGTCCTACCTCGACCAAATTGGGATTCTTGAGTTTGTTTGCCGCGGCAAGCCGTGCCGTGCTCACGCCGTATTTTTTGGCAATGGCTCCCAAACTTTCCCCTTCCCGCACCGTGTGGTTCGGAGCTCGGCTGGCGATGCTGGATGGGGGATTGATGACGGGGGCATAGTCCGGGACCGTCACCGAACGGGCTCCTGGAATGATCAGGCGCTCACCAATGAGCAGCCGGTCGGGGTAGGCCGAAGGGTTGGCCCGGGCAAGGGCATCCTGAGTCACCCGATAGGTTTGGGCGACTCCAGAGAAGGTTTCCCCGGGCGACACCACGTGGATTCCAGGTGAAGCCGGGCTGGAAGGAAGGTGCTCACCCCCAGGAATCATCAGGGTCTGGCCGGTTGCCACCGTGTCACCTGACATGCGATTCGCGGCGCGGATGGCGTTGATGCTGGTGCTGTACTTGGCGGCAATCCGCCACAAGGTGTCGCCACTGCGCACGGTATAGAGCTTGCCCGGGGGACCAGCGGAGGAGAATTCACCCTGGATGTCCGTGGCGGGGCGGTGGGAGGCTGGCGCGAGGCTGCCGACCTCCCTCTCCAGGTGGTGAAGGCGCACATCCTGGCGTCGATCATTCTGCGCCAATTGGTCCACCTTGGCCTCAAGTGGGCGGGACGGACTGGAGGCCCTAGGATTTGTAATTCCCGTAGCGGCTGCCTGAGCATAGCTGGGCGGGATCGGCGCATAGCTAGCTTTGGTAGATACCCTGGGCCGGCTCTGCGGCACTTGGCCATAGGGCTGAGCGGCCTGAACCCCTGCCGCCCACACAGCGGCCGAAGCGATCAAACAAGACCGAAGTCGCATCACACCTTGAGCGAGGAGCGTCTTTTTCATGGCTTTATTTTAGAAACCATGAAAATTAATACAAACAAAATTTTTAAATAAGTGTAATTTATTTCAAAATTCTAAAAATGAATCCATCCTTCTGGAGTCGCTTCGTCGCCGGTCTGGGGGCGCTGGCGTCCTTGCTGGCGTTGGCGGGCAGCTTCGTGGCGCTTGCCTGGCTCGCTGTTCGTCTGGAGAGGACGCCGGAGGTGTGGCTGAACCCTTGGGCGGGCTCCGCGGGAGGGACGCCACTGGTGGTGGTGGATGCCGGTCACGGCGGCCATGACGGCGGCGCCGTGGCCAACGGACTGGTCGAAAAAGACGTGGCCCTGGACTTGGCCAAGGCGTTGCGCCACCAACTCGAACTGCGGGGGATCCGGCTCAAAATGTTGCGGCAGAAGGACGTGTTCCTGCCTCTGGAAGAACGCAGCAGCGGCACCAATGAGGCGGAGGCAGCGGCTTTCGTGAGCCTGCACCTCAACACCAGCGTGGCCGCCCCTGAGGTCGCCGGCATCGAGACGTACTTTACCCGGCGAAAATCACTTGCCGCGCGGCGGCCCGCTGCGGATGCGCACTTCCTTCAAGACGATCGCGGCGAATGGCTCGCACGAAGCATCCAGCAGAACGCCTGCCGCATGGGCAAGGCGGAGAACCGCGGAGTGAAGGAGAAGTCTTATGCGGTCGTCACGCACACGGTTTGCCCGGCCGTCTTGGTTGAGTGTGGTTTCCTGACGAACGCGGCCGAAGCCGCCCGGTTAAAGCAGCAGGATTATCGCGACCATCTCACGGCTGGCATCGCCCAGGGGGTGGCAGAGTTTTTGAAAACGCAGGCCGTGAATTCTCAGCGGGGCATTCAGCCGATGCCTTCAACTCTGGCGCCGACTGCGGTAGCTGCCGCTGTCGAAGAACCCTAAAGCGGCCTGGGCTGTTGGTGCTCATCCTGCTTTGGCGAATTTGCGCTTGAAGACAGCTCCACTCAGTTGCCTCCTCTCTGACTCGGTGTTCACCAAACATCGGCGCCCGGAATGGCTCTTTTGAAAAAGAGGCAGCCTGGATGAACTGAACACCCTTGACACGCCGGATCACTCCCCGCAGTCCATGACCACCGCCGCTATTTCCACGATTCGCCGTGCGGCATGGATTCTGGTGTTATGGACCGCAGTCTGCCTGCTTCTCTATGCCACTTTCGCGGCGGTTCACTACCCGTGGAACTGGATGGGGGCATGGGGCTACCGCACGCAGTTCATGTGGGGCTGGTTGACCACTCTCGGGATCTCGATCTGTGCGATGTTGTTCAGCATCGCTGTTGGCTTCCTCCTCATGTGCGGGCGGCGTTTCCCTTCGGAACCGGTGCATTTGCTGGCCTCGGGCATCGTCGAAGTACTGCGTGGTTCCCCCCTGTTGGTGCAGTTGCTGGTCGGCTATTACATCATTGCCAATGCCCTGCAGGTGAACTCGCCGCTGCTGGTAGGCACGGTGTTGCTCGGCTGCTTTCATGGAGCGTATCTGGCGGAGGTTTTTCGTGGCGCTGTTGAGAGCATCGGCGCCTCACAAAGGGAGGCAGCGAGAGCTGTCGGCTTCGATGCGCTGCAGACCTATCGTTATGTCATCATTCCGCAGGCCGTCCGCCGGGCGCTGCCGGGAACGACCGGCCAATTGGTGTCGCTCATCAAAGACTCCTCATTGCTCTCCGTGATCGGGATCGAGGAGTTGGTGCAGAAGGTGCGGATTCTCAATTCCAGCAGCTACACCGCGCTCGAAGGCTACCTGCCGTTGGCGGTGGCTTATCTGCTGATGACACTGCCGCTTTCGTGGTGGGCGCGGCGCCTGGAAAGGAGGTTCGCCTATGAAACTTGAAGCCCAGGAAGTGGTGAAGACCTTTGGTAAATCCACCGCCCTGTCCGGTGCGACTTTTGCCACCGATGCGGATGCGAGCGTCGTCGCTCTCCTCGGTCCGAGCGGCGGCGGCAAGTCCACCCTGCTGCGTATCCTCGGTTCCCTGCTGGTGCCGGAATCAGGTGTCATTTTGCAGGATGGCACCGCGCTGCCGCGTGATCCTGAAGGCGCCCTGCGGACCCTGCGGCACAACGGTTTTGTGTTCCAGGGCTACAACCTCTTTCCGCACCTGACCGCGCTGCAAAATGTGGTGTTGCCTCTGCAAGCCGTGCACGGTTTAACCCGAGAGCGAGCCCGAGCGCGGGCGCATGATTGGCTGGAGCGATTGGGCCTTGCCGATCATCTCCACAAACGCCCTGCCGAGCTGTCAGGCGGTCAGCAGCAACGCGCCGCGATCGCTCGTGCACTGGCGCCGGAACCCAAGCTGCTCCTGCTCGATGAACCGACCTCCGCCCTCGATCCGGTGATGACTGGCGAGGTGCTCGAAGTCATCCGCGGCCTCGCGGAAGCTGGCCAGCAGATCGTGCTGGCGACGCATGAAATCAGCTTTGCGCGGCAGGTCGCCAACTGGGTGATTTTTCTGGCCGCTGGGCGCGTGGAAGAGTCCTGCCGCGCAGCTTCGTTTTTTCAAGAGCCAGCCTCTGCTTTAGCTCGACAGTATGTGGCTGGTTTGTCCAAATATCGCTAAACGCAGAGTCGCGGTGTAACTCGAATAGCCTCCGTCTGTATTGAACGATAGTCCCAGTGACTTAAAGAATTCAGTGAAAAAAGTATTCATTTCAGTCATTATAATGTCAAAGCCCGCTCGATTCGCTCCAGCCCCTATGAGGAAATAGATTTCACTTGCTTGTGGGTATAATAGTTATTACTTTTATAAGATGTCCGTCTTTGCTGCTACTCCTGTGGCTTCCTGTGAGAGCTTGATCTCCTCACGGGCGAATAACTTTCACCTCACCTCGTTCTTCGCCGAAGCCGCTGAGCGCTGGCCGGAGCGGACACTGACGGTGGACGGAATGGAGTTTACCTATGAGAAGGCGTGGTTCCGAATCCTGCAAATCGCGACCTGGTTGCAGCAAAATGGCGTCCAAAGAGGGGACCGCGTGGTCACCGTCCTGCGCCAGAGCCCCGATCTTCATCTGATCACCCTGGCCGTAGCGCACATCGGCGCCGTCGTTTCGGTTCTGTCGACCCAAGTACGCGCTGAAGGGTTTCGGACCATTCTCGAAGAGTGTCAGCCCGTGTGCGTCTTTCTGGAGAAAACCACCCGTCACCTGCGGCAGGAGGTGGCAGGCATTTTGACGGTATGGATGGATTCGGGCGTCAACTCCGGCGGCTGGGAAGAAGCCGAATTCCGCGAGGTGATGGAAACAGCCCCCGCTTGGGGCATGCGGTTCCCAGGCAATTCGGACGACCCGGCATTCCTCGTGTATCCGCAGAATTCGACAGGCGCCTCCCGTGGTGTCTTGCTCTCCCACAATCGGGTGCGCAGCTACCTGGCTCAGGAGCGCGGTGGTTCGAACGACATGCTCTCCATCTTCCAATCCGTGGCCTGTGAGCACCCCGATGCCGCGGAGGCTTTCGCAGCCCTCTCGGAGAGTCTGTAGGTCTCTGGAAGGCTAACGCTTTTAGTGGTACACGGAGAGGGATTCGAACCCCCGGCCAACTCGGTGTAAACGAGCCGCTCTACCACTGAGCTATCCGTGCCCGATGAACCCAGATTGTCGAAGATGATCGCCTATACGCAAGGTGATTTGCTCGAATCACAGGGCGGCAGGCGCTGCCACCTGCAGTTGAAAGGGAGCCGCGCCAAAGGTCACCGGGGTGGTACTGAGGGTCAATTCCCCATCCACTTCCACGGGCGCCTCGCGATCCGCGGTGACGGTAAACTGTTCTAGTTGCAGGTAATCGATGTCCTCGCAGGGGGCGTAGCCCTTGGTCAAAATGGCGCCCACCATTTGCGCGAATTCCCAGCCACCCAAGCCGCGAAAGATCAACACGTCGAGAAGCCCGTCGTGATTCTCTGCCTTGGGGAAGACAGGTACGGGACCTCCATAAAACCTGCCCCCCCCAATCAGGACAACCGAACCGTGCAAAGCTGGGCGGCCCGGGATGTGAACCGAAAGCACCGGCGCCGGCCGGCCCAGTACCTGAATGGCGGACAGGATATAACTGAGCGGACCGAACCGCTTCTTCCGCGCCCAAGAGGTTTCTTTGATGATCTCCGCATCAAAGCCCACGCCGGCGAGCTGCACGAAATACTGGCCATTGGCCTGCCAGAGGTCCACTTCGCGGGTGTGCCCTGAAACCAACACCTGCCAGCACGCCGCGAGGTCATTCCCCGGCAGGCCCAGTTCGAGTGCGAAGACATTCATGGTCCCCACCGGCAGCACGCCTAAAGCCGTGTGCGGCTGTCCCGCCGTGCGTTCGGCATTCACCCGGCTAATGCCTTGAAGTACCTCGGTCATCGTACCGTCTCCACCGGCTGCGACGACTAAGCGCCGGCCTTCCCT
>JAXMIV010000462.1:0-3885 GCA_034377045.1 Prosthecobacter sp.
GACACGTTTCCGCTCGAGCATGAGCGCGAGGATGTAGCGGGCATTCTCCGTGCGCGGCTCGTCTTCCTCGATGAAGCGCTGGAGGAGGCTCATGGCGTTTTCCTTGGTGGCGACTTCCGGTTTTTCCTCCACCACATGCGGCGAGTAGACGGCCTTCCAGTAGGCGATGGGCTGGCGTTCGCTCAATTCCTGCTGCCAGGCATCCAGGGCGACATCGCGGCGCACGTAGCCATTGGTTTCAGGGTCGAAGTAGATGGCGGTGTAGAAAGCCTCCCCTTCCTCAAACGTGCGGCTGGTGAGGGCGCAGGTGTGGGAGCGGGAGCGGATTTGCCAGTTTTGGATCATCGGTCAGGGAGCGGGGATTAAAGCGAAAAATCGGTGGGCGTCTAGCTGGCCACGGAGGCGGCCCGCAGCGCCCTGGCGGCCCTAGCCTTGCGGTTGAAGAGCACGTCCAGGGACAGCGTGGGGAAGTCTTTATTCTGAGAGCGATAATGCAACAGCACGAAGCCCAAAGTTCCAAAAATCAGGTGCGGCACCCACGGGCTGAATCCCGCGGGCACGTGCCCGCCTTTGCCGAGATTCAGGAAGAGATTGTTCAGGAACAAGACGCCGAAGAAAATAAAGATCGAGCCAGCGATTCCCCCCACCGAACCCCGCCGCGAATAGGTGATGCCCAGCGGCGCCGCCACCAGGGCGAGCGCCAGGCTCTGCCACGGCAAGGCGAACCGGTGGTAAAGATGGGTGTAAAAGGGCGCCATCTTCTCCGGCGTGTCCTTGGGATGGGCTTTCAGGTAGGACGCGATTTCCGGCACCCCCATGAAATCGGGCTGTAGGGCAAAGCTGACCATGCTCCAGGGCGTCTCCGAATACTGAAGCACGTCCAGCATTCGGCGGCCCGTGGAATCATCGAACGGGAAAGGCTTGATCTCGATGGGCTGGCCATCGCGATACAGCACCTCTTTGCCATCGAAAAACCGCCAGACGCCGCTCTGCCACCAGGTCGCCGAGTCCGCATGGATGGCGCGTGTCACCTTGCCGTCCGGCCCCTCCTCCTGCACCTGCACGCCGCGCAGGCGTTCGCGGCCGCCGCGCAGGGAAAACGGGAACGACGAAACAAACCACACCCGCCGGCTCAAAGGATCCCGATACATCAGCGCGGAGGCCATGATCGAGTCCTCCGGGCGGGCGCTCAGAGCCCGCACCACCGCCTTGCGATTGCCCTCGGCCCGTGGCGCCCAGTAGTAATTCGCCGCCAGGCTCATGAGGCTGATCCCCACCACGATCATGAAGATGGGCCGCAGGACCTGGGCCACACTGCGCCCCGCGGTATGCATGGCCACAATTTCGTTGGCTCGGGACATCTTCGTCAGCGCGTACAGCACCGCCAAAAGCAGCGCTGCCGGCATCACTGAGACAAAAATGTAAGGCACCACGCTCAGGTAAAACAGCAACACGCGGCCCAGCGAGGTCTTGGCCTCCTGGAAGTCCTTCAGGTTGTCCAGCAGATCCATGATGATCCACAGGGACGAAAAGGCGATGAAGCAAAACACCAGCGGCCCCATGAAGGTGCGCAGCGTGTGGCGGTCCAGGGAACTGCTGCGCACGTAGTTCTGCAGCATCACCGGCACACAGACTGTCGCCAGCACCATCATGCAGAGCTTCACCCAGTAGGCAGCCATCGCCGGAGGTTCACCCATTTCGGTCATCTGCATGTTGCCCAACTGCTGCGCCATGTCGGTCGCCATCGCCCAGGCCGCCACCGACAGCCCCGCCACCCAGGTAGGCAAAACCAGCTTGCGCGGATTGCCCCACTGGCGCAGCAGAATGAAAACGTAAACCACCCCGCCCACCAGCATCCACCGGTCCAGGTAGGGCAGCAGCAACGAGACCGTTTTTAGCGTCGGTCCCGCTGGGCCGACCCCCTGTTGCGCGACCAGTTTGCCCTGGTGCAACTCATACCCCGCCACATCCGCCGGATGGTCCAGGTGATGCCCCTGCGTCCAGGCCAGCAGCATCGCAACCAACGCCAGCGCAAAGGCCGACCTGCCTAGATACGGCCACGTCCGCGCCCGATGCGCCACGGCGCGGACAGGGCGGAAAAGGTGGGAAAGTCGGCTCATCGGCAGGGGGTTGTCAGGGTGGCCGAGGAGGGGCCTTGCGTCAACCCACGCCGCGAGGGTACGTTGTTCACGCTTCCCGGTGACTTTCCCCCCGCCCGAATCACCACACCAAGGGCATCATTGCCATCCGCGCGCGCCTGCGCTTGTTTGCCCGCCATGCCAAACCTCACGCCCGAACAACTGGAATGGCTCTACCGCGCCGCCGCCTTTGCCCTTGGCGGACTGCTGATTTTCATCCTGCTGCGCCAGCGGCAGAACGCGATCGTCAGTCTGCTTCAGGAGAAACAGACGCACCTGCAGATGCGCCTGGACGAAGCCCAGGACATCGCCGGCGGCCTGCGCCAGGCGCTCGCCGCCAAGGAGGCCATTGAACGCGAACTCCTCGCCGCCCAGGCCCGGCTGGAAACCTCTCTGGCCGATGAGCAGCGCTCCGCCCAGGAAAAGCACGAACTTCTGCAACAGGCCGAACAACGCCTGACCGATACCTTCAAGGCCCTCTCCGCCGATACCCTGCGCCAGAGCCAGCAATCCTTTCTCGACCTCGCCAAGGCCAGCTTCGAGAAACACCACGAGTCCGCCAAGGGCGACCTCGAACTCCGCCAGCAGGCGATCAACCAATTGGTTAAACCCGTCGCCGAATCCCTGACGAAGGTCGATGAAAAAATCCACCAGCTCGAAAAATCCCGCATCGTCGCCTACAGTGAATTGCTCAATCAAGTCGCGAACCTCAAGGAAACGCACCTCGCGCTGAAAGCGGAAACCACCCACCTCGTCACCGCCCTTCGGCAACCAAAAGCGCGTGGTCAATGGGGTGAAATGCAGCTCCGGCGCGTCGCCGAAATCTCCGGCATGATCGAGCACTGCGACTTCAATATAGAGGTCAGTACCACCACCGAAGAAGGCCGCCTGCGTCCCGACATGATCGTGCGCCTGCCCGGCGGCCAGAACATCGTCGTCGACGCCAAGACCCCTCTCACCGCCTACCTCGCCGCCGCCGAAGCGCCCACCGATGGCGAACGCGAATCCTGCCTCGCCGCCCACGCCCGCGCCGTGCGCGAACACATGAAGTTGTTAGGCCAGAAAGGCTACCAGGATCAGTTTCAGCCCAGCCCCGAATTCGTCGTTCTCTTCCTGCCCGGCGAAATGTTCTTCAGCGCCGCTCTGGAAAAAGACCCCGAACTCATCGAAGCCGGCGTCGGCAACAAAGTCATCCTCGCCACTCCGACCACCCTCATCGCCCTGCTCCGCGCCGTCGCCTACGGCTGGCGTCAAGAAGCCCTGGCCAAGAACGCCCAGGAAATCAGCGCCCTCGGCCGCACTCTCTACGAACGCCTCAGCGTCATGGGCGAGCACTTCCTGAAAATGGGCCGCAACCTCGGCGCCGCCGTCGACTCCTACAACAAAGCCCTCAACACCTTGGAGACCCGCGTCCTCGTCACCGCCAGAAAATTCAACGACCTCGAAGCCGCCCCGGAAGGCCGCACGATCGAAGAACTGCCGCTGCTGGAGCAAACGCCCCGACTGCCGCAGGCTCCGGAGATGGAGGGGACGCTGGATTGAAAATTGTAGTTCGCGTGTCTCCACTCTGAATAACCCTTATGGATCTAGCCACCCATACCAAGATCATCTCCTTTATTTGGGCCATCGCTGAGGACATTCTTGTCCATCCCTTTCAGCGGCCTGCCATCAAAGGAGGAGAATCGGCGTGAAAAAGAAAAACTCTGCCATCAAGAAGTCTTCCACGCAGGACTTGGCTGTTTCAGAA
>JAXMIV010000463.1:0-5808 GCA_034377045.1 Prosthecobacter sp.
TGGGCCTTGACTTCACCGGCCAACACGCCGGATTTATCCCAACGGGTGACGAGAGGCAAGGCTGCGCCGGCGGTGGCGGATTGAGCGAGCAGTTTCTTGAGCGCCGTCACAAGCGTTGGAGTCAAGCCTTTAGGCGATCCAGTATGTTCGGCGATACCCTGGAGAATAGTAATCTTGAGGCCGTCAGACTTGGCGTCAGCATCAGCGCAGGCTTCGATGAGCTTGGAGGAACTTGCCAAATCATTTGCTCGTGGCAACAACGCAGCGACCAACTCTGTCAGCCGCTGGGCGGACTCCTCTTTCAAGCTCGCAACTATGTACTCGGTGGCTTTTTCAGATGCGGCCGCGATGATAGCGGACTTTGTCCAGTCATCCCTGGCTGCGACAAATTGATGAAGTATCTGGGCGGTGAAATCGGTCCCCTCCGCGGTTCCCAGTTCAACCGTCGCATTGTAGGAACGCAAAGCCTTGCTCCCGACGTCTGGCATGTTGCCGACATTGACTATTCCTGCGGCATCCTTGCCCGCCTCTCCCGTTTTCTCCCGGATCAATCGCCACGCGTTCTGCTTCACGTGCGCATTTGGACTGGTCTTAATCACCTCCGCCAGGCCAGCGATGTCCTTCTTGTCCAGCACAGGCACCGTTAGCATCTTCGCGTCCTTGTGTTGAAGCCGCCAGATGCGGCCAAAGTAGTGATCGCGATCCGGGCGCACGGCGGCATTGGCGGGACCGTGCTGGGGGCCGCGCGTGTCGTTGTGAATCACGGCCTGGTTGTAAAAGTCCACCACATACAAGGCCCCATCCGGACCAATGCGCTCCTCAATGGGTCGGAACCACAGGTCCTTGCTGCGAATGAATTCAGTCTCCTCGCGTCCTGGCTCCTTGGCGGAACTATAAGTAGGGCCATTAGGGGTGACGAACTCGTGATGAACGATATTAATCGTCGGCTCGCCAGTGAAGTAGCTGTAGTTCCACTTCTCTGGCCAGGCGCCGCCTTCATAAACAGCGCAACCGGCGGCGGCGGTGAATTCACCGACAAGATCAATCTGCACATAAGCCTGCTCGGGCCACTTCATGAGCGGGTAGCTCTTTTGGTGCTCCATCATGCCTTTCCACGAATTCGTTCCCGAAATCTTGCCCTTGGCCAAGACATACTCCGGCAAGACGGTGTGAAAGAAGACCGTGCCGCTGGTGGGCTGGGTCCAAAAGACCTGGCCATCCCAGGTGATGTTGAGGCCCCACGTATTGCCGCCACGGCTAGAATACATTTCGATTTGCGTGCCATCCGGCTTAAAGCGAATGACACCGCTGCTGATGCGCACCGGCTCTTCCCGGGCATTGGCGCCTAGCGCGATCACATCACCGGCGGAATAACCATGAGTGGCGTACACCCAGCCGTCGAGGCCCCAGCGCAGATTGTTAATGACCGCGTGCGTGTCGTTAATCCCCAGCCCTGTATAGAGCTTGGTGCGTTTGTCGGCGACTTCGTCACCGTCGGTATCTTCGAGAAACCAGATGTCCGGAGCGCTGCAGGCGATAACGCCGTTTTTGTAGAAGCAGAAACTGGTGACGAGTTCCAGCTTGTCGGCAAAGACGTGCTTCTTGTCCATGCGGCCGTTGCCATCGGTATCCGTGAGGATGCTGATGCGGTCCTGCGGATCGCGATCCTGTTGATAAGGCAACAAGGAGCCGCTGTCTTTCCACGGTTCCACATTCGGCACGCGGCGACCGTTCGGGTACTCAGGTGTCTCACAGACCCACAGGCGGCCCTTTTCATCCCAATCGATATTCATCACCTTGTTGATCAGCGGTTCTGCGGCCACCAGGGAGATGTTGAACTCGGGATGTACTTCGAGTTTCTCCGCCGCCTTCTCCGGACGGGTGGGACCGCCCTCCACATAGCGAAGATGGTCGCCAAGTTCATCGGGCTTGCAGAGTTCATCCACATTCACACGCTTGCCCGCCCAGGCGATGCCGCGCAGCAGAATCGCGCGAAAGTTTGGCCTCTTGAAGTTCTCGTAGTAGTGGCCGGGAATGCAGACAAAGGCGCGGTAGGCATCCTTTTCATAGGTCCACAATTGCGGCTGAATGTCATACACACTGACTTCCTTGCCGCCCTTGGTCAATTCTTCGGCGCGCTTGTTGGCCTTGTCATTCCGTGCGCCGGAGGGCTTGGGCGTATAGGCGCCGGCGAGGACTTTGACTTCCGGAAGCACATCCATGTCATAGTAAATCTCATCATCCATGGCGAAGTTGGAGCAGCCACTGGTGATGGGATTTTGGTGGTCGGTGAAGTAAAGGTGCATCGGGCCTTCCCGCCACTTCGTCTGCGGGAAGTGCCAGGAGCCGCCGATGATGGTCTTAAACCAGTCATGATCGCGCGAGACATTCGCCGCGTGGATGCTGACAATGCCGCCACCGCGTTTCAAAAACGCAGCCAGGTTCTTGCGCTCCTCGCCGATCTTGATGTTGCCGCCTTCATCGCGATGCAGGATGAGCACGTCGGTTTTTTCAAGCTGCTCGCGTGTGGGAAATTCATCGCCGCCTTCGACGACACAACCGCGCTCCTTGAGCAAAGGTACCCAGTCCCGCAAAAAGGCCGGATGATCATGCGCGCCCGGGCCGTGGGATTTGGGGCCGGAGCGAATAAACACGCGCAGGGGGTCCGCGGCAAAAGACGACGTCGGTTGGCCGATGCCAAGGTGGGTGAGCAGCACGACGGCTGCGAGGAGGAGGCGCTTCATGGTGATTTCAAATGCTATGCCAGACCAACGCCGTCTGGGAAGTCCCTTTACGCACCGGGGACTATCGGGAATGCACATGAATTCTTGCCCTGGGTCGGGGCGCCGCCGACTGCCTCAGGCCGTGACATGCGCCCGAATGAACGCCTTCACCGCCTCGACGCTGCCGTCCAGGGGATACGTGTGCAACGGCTTGCTCTTCAGCGCCTCCAGGGCCGGGTGCGTGGGCTCGGCGCCCGTGGCCTGCTGCACCACCTCCGGGAATTTCGCCGGACTGGCCGTGCTCAGCACCACGCTCACACGATCCTCCGCCATGTCGGTAAAGGCGCACGCGGTGTGGGGATCGATCACATACTGATGATCCTGCCACATGCGCTCAATCACCCGGACGATCTGCGCATCATCCATGCGGCTGGCCCTGAAAGTCGTTTGCACCTGCGGCAACGTGATGCTCTCGCCCGACTTCATCCGCGTCATCACCTCGCGCACGCGCTGTTGATCCTTGCCTAACAAAAAGTAAAGACACCGTTCAAAATTCGACGCCGCCTGAATGTCCATGCTCGGCGCGTGGCTGGGCATTACATCGCCCTGGCGGTACTCACCCGTGGCGAAGAAACGGTACAGAATGTCGTTATGATTGGTCGCCACGCGGAACGTGCCGCAGGGCAGGCCCATCTGCTGCGTCATCCAGCCCGCCATCACATTGCCAAAGTTCCCCGTCGGCACCACGAACTCACAGGTCTCGCGCCCCGCCTCCGGCAGCCGCAACCACGCCCAGATGTAATACACACATTGCGCCAGCACGCGCGCGATGTTGATCGAATTCACCGCCGACAGATTGCACGAAGCGGCAAAAGCGGCATCGCCAAAGCACTCCTTCACCACGCGCTGCGCGTCATCGAAGGTGCCGGGCAGCGGGATGGCGAAGACATTGTCGGCACCCGTGCAGGCCATCTGCCGCTCCTGGAGAGGAGCCACGCGGCCATTGGGATAGAGGATAAAAATTTGAATCCCTTCCTGGCCCATGCAGCCATGGATCGCCGCACTGCCCGTATCACCTGAAGTCGCGCCCAGCACCGCCAGGTGCTTGCCCTTCAACTTGACCTGCCGCTTGTACAGCAGCCCCAGCAATTGCAGGGCAAAGTCCTTAAAGGCCAAAGTCGGCCCGTGCCACAATTCCAGCACATAGGTTTTGTCCGTCAGCTTTCGCAGCGGCGCCACATCGGGCGAATCAAACCGCCGATACGCCTCCGCCGTCAGCGACTGCCATTCCTCGCGGCTGATCTCCGGAGCGTAGATTTGGAAAAACTCCGCCGCCAGTTCCTCATAGGTTAGCCCGGCCCAGGCGGGCAATCGATCAGTGATCGACGGCAGCGTCTGCGGCAGAAAAAGCCCCCCGTCCGGAGCCAGGCCGGCTTCGACCGCTTCAGTAAAGGTGTGGGGGCGCGTCTGACCGCGGGTGGAAATGTAGAGCATGGCTGATGGGACGCCTACAAAATGCGTAGGTCCGGCATGAACTCAAGCCCTCGTGTGGCCAGGCGAGTTGACGTCCCAGCCTCTCCACCCTTCATTGGCGAACGACATCGTCCTGATGCCCCCACTCAAACTGAGCACTGAGCACTGAGCACTGAGCACTGAGCACTGAGCACTGAGCACTTTTCCCCGCCTCCCCCCTTGTCCCCTCATTCCCCGCACAGTATCCTCACCCCCTGATGAACCCGATATCCAAGACCAGGCTTCATATCCGCCGCGAACTCGAAGCCCCGCCCGCGTTGCGCAAATTCGGCAGCGGCTGGATCAGCGGCGTACTCGGCCTCGTGCTCGGGCTGGCGAGCCTGTTTTGCGTGCTGTTGATGCGTTTCCCCGGCATCTTCGTCACCAAGGAACTCGCTGCCGTGGATTCGCACCCCGGCTTCCGAATCTTCCTTTTCGGCCTGCTTATCACCGCCTTCGTCTTTTCCATGCTTAGCCTCGTGCTGCGCGAGAGCAAGGTCCTGGGCCTCTCCGGCATGGTGGCCACGCTGCTGGCCGTGATGTTGGGCGGCACAACCTCCTCGGCCATCGCGCCTGATCTGACACCGCTTTACTTCGGCCTGGATTTCTTCGTGCTGCGCCTGCTCTTCACCGGCTTCATCTTCATCCCGATCGAGACGCTTTTCCCTCGCCGCCCTGATCAGGGCATCTTCCGCGATGATTGGCGCGAGGACCTCTTCTACTACCTCGTCAGCAGCATGATGGTGCAGGTACTCACCTGGCTCTCCTTCATTCCGGCCAATACCCTCCTCGCCGTCACCTCCTGGAGCGGTTTTCGCGCCTGGGTCGCCAGTCTCCCATTCATCATCCAGTTCGTCGCCATCATGTTCCTGACCGATGTCGTTCAGTACTGGGTGCATCGCCTGTTTCACCGCATCCCTGCCCTCTGGCGCTTTCACGCCGTGCACCACTCCGCGCAACGCATGGACTGGATCGCTGGCGCCCGCATGCACTTCATCGAAATCCTCATCCTGCGCGGCATGACCGTCATCCCTGCCATCGTGCTCGGTTTCAGCCAGAACGCCGTCAACACCTACGTCTTCGTCGTTTACCTCTACGCCACCTTCGTGCACTCGAATCTCGGCTGGCGCTTCGGTTGGGTGGAAAAATTCCTCGTCACACCGCGCTTCCACCACTGGCATCACGGCATCGAAAAAGAAGCCATCGACGTCAACTTCGCCATCCACTTCCCCTTGCTCGACAAAGTCTTCGGCACCCATCACATGCCCGAGGACGACCGCTGGCCCAGCGGCTACGGCATCGGCGGCCACCCCGTACCCAAAGGCTACCTCCGCCAGTTCCTCTACCCCTTCCAACGCAAAAAACGCCCTCATTCCTAGTCCCGCCTCCCGGCAAAAAATCTTCAATCGGCAATCACCAATCATCACTCGTCAATCCTCCCCGCCCTAAAACAACGTGGCAGGGCCGTCCCGGCCCCGATCTCCCCCGCTTACCGCCCACTGCCCACTGCCCACTGCCCACTGCCCACCGCTCACCGCTCACCGCTCACCGCTCCCCAGCATAGACATCCCCC
>JAXMIV010000464.1:0-6808 GCA_034377045.1 Prosthecobacter sp.
GATAAAAGCTCGCCTGGCGGCCATCCGGCAATGTCGTGCCGCCCGTGTAGATGCGCGCCAAGCCGGCGCGAACCAATTTTGCCGAAAGGTCTTCGCCATCGGAGAAAATGATGAAGGCGTAGTAGCGGCCGCTGTCGAACACTGCTTGCCATTTGGTATGCATGGTAAAGGGCTGGGTCGTTAGAAGCTCCTCGGCAAATTCTTGAGCGCGTTGGCCGATGGCCACTGTTTGCGTCTCCGTCAGTCCGCCGAAATAGCGACCCTGATCCCGCAGACGATCGCCGTTGTACTGATGACGGCGTTTCTCAGGGCAATCGGCGAAGTAGAGGCGAAACTCATGCACCTGGCCCAGATGCAGGATCTTGAAGCTGTCTCCGTCATTGTTCTTGTCCTCGTGAAGAAAGGCGCCTTGCAGTACCGCAAACTGCTTCGTAGCTTTCGGCGTTCCGTTGGATGCAGCCGGCGGCTCCTTGTATACCTCTTTCCATGCTTGGAATCCGATCGCGAAGAGGATCAGGATCACCCAGAAGGGATTGGCAAAACGGCGGCGGCGCATGACGACTGTGATAATTCTTCAGCGTTTTTTGCCAAGAATGACCATCACGACAAGGCCCATCGCAAGGCCTCCGCCGCAGATTAGCCAGAAATTTTCCGTCGTGTCAGCCAGCTTGCTATGGACCTCCATGCCAAAGATGCTGGCCAGGGCGGTGAGCGGCAGGAAGAGCGCGGCCAGCAGGTTCAAGCGGTGGCCGGCGCTCGCCATCTGGCGGGCTGTGGCGGCCTGCGCCTCCGCCTGGCGGGCTTGAATGAAGTTCAGGCCAAACTGCGCATCCTGAAGCAGCAACTCCGCTGTCCGCTCAATGCCCGCCGCCTGGTCGCGCAAGTTGATGAGTTCACGTTCCGTCTTCATCAATTCACGCGCTTGCTGCAACGCGCGATGCAGGCCGCGTGAAGAACGCAGAACCGGCGCCAACTTTTCCAAGACCTGATGATACTCCGTGGCCGTAGCGGCCCGATTTTCGGCGTCTTCCAGTTCGGTCAGTTTTTGATCGTACGCCTGCAGATGATAGCCCAGCGTCGGCAGCCCGGCGCCCGTCACGGAATTGCTGCGCCACTCGCCTTCGGGATTGCGCCAAAAGAGGGCGGCCTTGCGCTGGTGCTCGTCGGGCTTCGGGAGTTCATGCAGAATGATCAAGAGGTGGCCTTCTTCAAACATGGCCCGCTGCGGGCCGGGGTCGCGCCCCAGGCGGTTGCGAATGGAATCCGGCAGGGTCCACAGCTTCGGGAGCAGAGTGGTATCGGTTTTCATAAACGGCGCGAGCCTAACGCGCTTCTGCACCGGTGGGGAATACAATTCCGGGCGCAGATTGCAGTCAAATCTCACCCGTCGAGCGCCGCGTAATCAATGGTCCGCAGCCGTTTTTGTTTGGCGCCCATTCGGGGGATACAGGCAAGCAGGGCCTGGGTGTAGGGATGCTTGGGGTTGTTGAGGATGTCGCGCGTGGGACCGGTCTCAACGATCTGGCCGCGAAACATAACCGCGACGCGATCCGCCACGTCGCGGATGATGCCGAAATTGTGCGTGATGAGGATCATGCTCATGTTCAGGCTGCGGCGCAGGTCCGCGAGAAGATCCATGATCTGCTTTTGAATGGTGACATCCAGCGCGGTGGTGGGCTCATCGGCGATGAGAAGCTTCGGATGGCAGCACAAGGCCATCGCAATCATGACCCGCTGCTGCATGCCGCCGCTCAATTCGTGGGCATAGGCACGCAGACGCTTTTCCGGTTCGGTGATGCCGACACGGCGCAACCAGTTGAGGATCTCGGCATCGCGATCCCGGATATCGGGGCGGTGCAACGCCAGCGCCTCGCCAATCTGCGTGCGGACCGTGAGCACGGGATTGAGGGAGGTCGTCGGTTCCTGGAAGATGTAGGCGATCTCCTTGCCGCGAATCTTGCGCAACTCGCGCTCGTTCATGGCAAGCACGTCATGCCCGACCACGGATAACTCGCTGGCGGTGATCTTTGCCGGTGGTTCCGGCAGCAACCGAGCAAAGGCGAGCGCGGTGGCGCTTTTGCCACTGCCACTCTCACCGACGACCGCCAGTGTTTCACCCTGCTTGAGATCGAGGCTGATGCCTTTGACCGCCTGCAGGGGCTGTCCTCCGTGCCGGCGAAATTCGATCTTCAGATCACGAACCCGAAGCAATGTGGTGGGATCAGGAGGGATATCAGCCATGAGATTCACGGGATGGAACGTGGTGCCATGATTCGGCTCAGCAGCCACAAAAACAAGGCGCAAAGTGCAGGAGATACTCCGGCACTCAAAGACGCCCAAGGATCGGTGAGAGCGGACTTAGTGGCTTCCGCCAGTACCACCCCCGGTCCCCAACCGACGATGGTGGAGATCAAAATCGTGCCGACGACAGCCCAGGAGGCCCCACAAAAAAGTAGATGCAGCGCACTGCGAAACTGCCGAGGCAGGAGATGCCTGCGCCAACCCGCCGCTCGCGATAGGCCAATCACCATGGCACTCTCCAAAAGCCGTGAGGAGGCGGAAGGGCGAGGGGCAGTCGACTGACCCCGTGGACAGAAAACTCGGCAAAGAAGCCAGGTGATCGTGCACCCAAGTGCCGCCGTCATCGACCACAAAACCACACCGGCAGCGAGCGGATCCGCGGCGCCAGCACGCAAAGCACGGGCCAGCGAAAAGGCAGCGCCAGGAAGATCCAGCACATCTTCGACGGCGATCAAATATCCCGCCCCCAGCAAAGTCACGAACGGGAGTTTGCCGGCTAAGCCCGCGCAGATTCGCGGCAGATGATGACGATAAAAGATGCGTTTGCCATCCAGACCCTTTGCGGCGAGCGCGTCGACCAAGCCCGGCGACGGGGCTCTTGCGATGGTAGTCAGCAACCAGGCGGTGAGGTCTGCGGTTAGCGGAACGGCCAGCAGCAGGACAGGGAGGGACCAATTCCAAAGGGTTGCAGCCATCCGAGGCAAAAACCCCTTCCCCGCCTCCACAGGCATCAAGCTTTCGATGGGCCAGCCCCACTTGCCCACCCAGAGTCCAATGAAACTCCAAGTCAGCGCGGCGACGGGAAAGAGAGCAATCGACTTTGCCAACACCGCAAGAGTTGTCCGCAACCAAGCCGGAAGCCGCCTCAGACTTATGGCGAAAGCGAGAGCCGTCGCGGTGGCCACCACCAAGGCCGCCATGAGCCGTCCTAAACTGCTGCCCATGCTCCGCATGTTCTCGACGCCGCCCATCTCCGCCCAAACCACCGTCCAGGCTTGCCAATCCCAGGCTACCACCATGGCGGAGGCGAGTGCGGCTATGGCTACAATGCCTAATGCCAGCCACGGCAGACGCGCTGCGGGAGCATTGGCCGAAGCATCAATGATCGTCTCGTCATTCATCGGGTATGATCATCTTCAATTCCAGGGGCGTTCGTACCCGGGTGGAAGCAGGCCGCAACAGATCGCGCAGCATGAGTCCGGTGGGGCGGGCCTGCAGATCCGGAAAGCGATCGCGGCGGATGGCGATCTGCTGCAAATCACTGAAGAGTGGCATGATCGCATGCAGCGAGAGTACCCGATCTTCCACTTCCTTCGCGCGCACCGCGACTTGAGCGAGATCGTATTCGCCGGCCAGTGCGTCGAGCAGCAGATCGAGTTGGGGGTCTGCCACGCCGGAGAAATTCAAACTGCCTTTGACCCGGCTCGAATGCCAGAAGGACGATTGATCCCAGGTGGTTTCAAAATCCATGCCAAGGAGCACCGCATCGAACCTGCCAGGTTCCAAACGCCTGCTGACGAGTTCCTGCGCATCGACCTCTGAAACGGTCACCCGTGCTCCCACGCGCGCCCATTGACGGGCCAGCGCCTGCGCCAGGCGTTGGCGCCAGGGATTGCCCGCGGTGATGAGAAGCTCGAAATCCAGCATTCGTTGAGCGGTCTTGGCAACCCCTGAGACATCCTTGAGCCAGCCCGCTTCGGCGAGCTTTCGCTCCGCGGCAGCGAGGTCCTGTGTGCGCAGGCTTAACTGTTGGTTAAACCACACACCTGGAGGATAGATGCCATCGACAATCCGGCCGCGTCCACCGAGCAATTCATTCACCAGCGCGGGGCGATTCGTGGCCAGCCCCAGAGCCTCTCTGACGCGCGGATCGGCCAGCACGGACGAGCGCAGGTTCCAGAGCACGAACAAGCGATTGCGCGGCGGTGTGGCCTGAAAATCCAGCGCGCGATCCATCCGCAAATCGACTTCGGTCAGCGGGCTGGGCCAGAGGGCATCCAGAGACTTCGTGGCCAATCCCACACGTGTTTTCAAATTCGGCGCCGCGACAACAAAGCGCACTCGCTTGATGGCAGTGCCATTGCCGGCCGCGCCTGTGGATTCAAGCGTTACCGATTGGGCATCGTGCGCACTGAGGCGATACTCTCCCGCGCCCGGCGGCGGCTCCGCCCAGGAGTCGCCATGCGTCCGCAACCATGCGGCCGGCAGGATGGGAAAATCCACCCAATCGGCAAGAGCGGGGCCATAACGACTGCGATAGGCGATGCGCACAAGATTGGTGCCCGCCGCGGTTATGCTTTGCACCTGCCGAAACCCATCCCCTGCGGCCATGGAGCCAGGGTGCTGATTGACCCATCCCACAGTGGCGCGGACATCCTCGACGGCCACGGCCGATCCGTCATGCCAGCGCGCCTGCGGCCGCAGCTTAAAATCCAGGATGGGTTCAATGAGCCCTGTCACTTCACCCACAGACCGCACCGGCACAGCAGGCTGCTGCCGCGCTTGCAGCCATTGCGTGAGGCTTTGCTGAACCTGCAGACCGGGAATGGTGGCTACCATCTCGCATGTGCCCTGGCCATCAAACCAAAGACGCTTAACGAGATCCGCACGCTCTTGAACAAAAGTCTTCAGGAGAGCCTGGCGGGATGCATCCGCAGGGAGTTGGACCAAGGTCAGGAGCAACGGTTGCAGATCCGCGATGCTCCGCATGGCTTCATCCGGTCCCTGGCCGTCGGGTTTGATAAAGCGCATCGTCACGGCATTCCCCTCCGCCGTCGCGGCTTCCAATTGGGAGGCGACCCATTGATTGCCGCTCAAAGCTTGCAGCCGGAGCGCGGCCTGCTGGGCGATGTCTGGGCTCGAGAACCAACAGGTGACATGGCGGTGCCATTCCCAGTGCTCCGCCAGCGCCGGGCTCAGCCGCCCATTGCGTCCCAACCGCACCAGCGGTTCATGCAGCAGGTCCAGCATTTGGCGCTCGGTCTCGTCCACCGGCCGAAAGGGATTTAACGTGGGCAGGGCGCCGGGTAACATCACCACCACTTCGTCAGCCCGGGGCTGTCGCGTCGACCGAACCTGCCACGCCGCCCAACTGCCGACGCTGAGCGCCGCCAGGGGAATGCCAAAAATCAAAACGCGCGCCCACCACATCATCAAGCCGCCAAGCTAGGGCCGTTCGCCAGGCCATTCAACACACACCCGCACCTCACGGTGGCGGCGGTGGTGGCGGACCCCGCCGGCGCGGCGGACCACCGCCAGGACCCCCGTCTGGACCCGGTCCAGGACCGCGCAGCGCCACCGGCGTCCCTCGAAAACCACGTGGGATGACTGGCCATTCCATCGTGAGAAAGTAGGCATACGTGCCTTCCGGAAACTCTGGCGTCACGCAAAAGCGCCCGTTGCATTCGTCGAGATCGCCGCTGCCGGCGACGAATTCATAGTCCCAAGTGAACGTGCCGTCATATTTGCCGCCGGGTCCGTCCGGGGGCCGCGGCCGATCGCCCCTTTTTAGCGCATAGCTGGAGGTCAGCGTCTTCATTCCACCAGTCGCGGCCTTGGGATCCTGGTACCCGCGCAAGGCATAGATCGGAAAACCATCCGCCGCCCAACCGACAATGGGCGAATGCTGGTTCGGCGCCAGCGCGAGTTGGTCCATCACCACGTGTGAGACGCCGTGGTAATGATACGCGCCATTCGGCTGCACATGGGCGTGATGCTCGTCCAGGCCAAGCGGCACCGCGCCCCCGAGCGCCTCATAGTTCCAGCCTGCCTGCCGGTCGCCATTCCAGAACTCCGCCGTACCCGGATCAAAGAGAATCCCGTTCAGGGCGATGCCGAAGGGAATATTCGGCGGCCCGCGCTCCCCGGGCGCCGCCGCCCGATCCACCCAGGTGATGGCAGCCGCGATCTCCGGTTTCGCGGGCAGTTCGAACTGATACCGCTGAGGCTGGATAGTGTTCGGGTTGTTCCGATTGGGAAACGCACCCACCAGATGGTTTGGCAGCGCGTTCGCCAGGATGACTCGCTTATCTCCGCGAACCTCCATCTGCAGTTCATTTCTGCCGGGCGGCCTCTTGGTGGCGGGTTCCAGTCGCAGCGGCTTGGCCTCCGTCGCGCGGTGCTGCCGCATCGGCGGTGGACCACCACGCGGCGGCCCCTGCTGTCCATCCGCCTTCCACGCCAGCGCCAATGAAGCGCCCATGGCCGCAACCATCAGCGCTGGCCGCCAGACGCCTCCCCGCAAACAGCCTCTTCGATGAGCAACGGTATTCATGCTGCATCAACTAACCCACACAGCCCGCGGAAGTTGAGGGCAAAATTGTTAAACTTTGGTTAAGCCCAGGTACACTTCCGCTCGTACCCAAGCCGCATAATCCGCACTCACCTCCTGCGGTGCCACCGCCACAATCTCCGGCACGTCGTACGGATGCAGTTCCTTGAGACGCAGCTCGAAAAGCGGATAGGCCGCAACGGTGGTCTTGAAGATGGCCAATACCTCGGAGGCTTT
>JAXMIV010000465.1:0-5793 GCA_034377045.1 Prosthecobacter sp.
TTTGCCGGCGGCGGCATGAAGCCCGGCCTGACTCTGGGCGCCACCGACGAGTTCGGCTTCAATGTCACCGAAGACCCTGTCCACGTCCACGATCTCCACGCCACCCTGCTCCACCTTCTCGGCTTCCAGCACACGCAGCTCAGCAAGAAATTCCAAGGCCTCGAGATGAGGCTGACCAATGTGCACGGAGAGCTGGTTCCGAAGATGCTGGCCTAAAGGAGTGAGGGTTTGCAACCCTCACCAACCGCACAGAGGACTGTGCGGACCACCTCAAATCCCGTATCCCGCCCGATAGGCCTGATGGATCACCGCTTCTGCCTCCGGCGTGTTCGGCGATTTCAGCGTGGCGCTGTCCCATTCCACCCGTTTGCCAAAACGTACCGCCAGGAGACCGACCAGCAATGATTCGGTGAATGGCGCCGAATACCAGAAGCCCGACTTCGCATCCTCCTGCTTCCCGGTTTTGCAGGCTTCCAGAAACTCTTTGCGGTGGCCGCCAACATTGCGTGGAATGACCTTCGCCGGCATAACGAAGCCCTTCATGCGCTCCTCGGGCACAAGCCGCGGCGTACCGGACCAGCCACCCGCAAGGATGCAGCCCTTGTCGCCGACAAAGTAGATGCCATTGTCACCGAGTTGACGCTCAGCCTCGAGGCCCGGCGGACGCGGCGGCATCTTGCCACCGTCATACCACACCATCTTGACCGCCGGGCGCTCACCCCGCGCCGGGAAGTGATAGGTGATGATGCTCCAGACCGGAAATGACTGGTTATTGTTAGGCGCGCTTTCAGCTTCGACCCAGTCGGGCGCATCGAGATCAAGGGCGTAGAAAGCCGGATCGGCATTATGCACCGCCATATCGCCCAGTGCTCCGCAGCCGAAATCCCACCAGCCACGCCACTTGCGCGGGCAGAAGTCAGGATGATAAGGCCTCTCCTTCGCCGGACCGATCCACAGATTCCAATCCAGGTCCGCCGGCACCGGCGGCATGTCAGTGGGATAAGGCTTGCCCTGCGAATCCCAAAACTTGCCAGGCCGATCCGACCACACATGCACCTCGGTGACCTTGCCGATGACGCCCGCCTGAATCCACTCACGAGTGAGCCGGATGCCCTCGCTGGCGTGCCCCTGGTTGCCCATTTGCGTCACCAGTCCCGTTTCCTTCGCCACCTCGCGCATGGCCCGTGCTTCAGCGATGGTGTGCGCCAAAGGTTTCTCCACATAAACATGCCGCCCAGCGCGCATGGCGAGGATGCTGGCGGGCGCATGAACGTGGTCAGGCGTCGCCACCAACACCGCATCGATGTCCTTTTCCTTCTCAATCAATTCCCGATAGTCCCGGTAAATCTTCGCCTGCGGATGCGCCTTGATGCTGCCCGCCGCCGACTTCAAATCCACATCGCACAGCGCGGCGATGTTGCAGAGGCCGGAGTCAAAGAGATCGCGAATATCGCCGCCGCCCTGCCCGCCCGCGCCGATGCAGCCCAGGTTCACCTTCTCACTCGGCGCAATGAAGCCCGGCCCGCCCAAAACGTGCCGCGGCACGATCTGGAAACTGAAGGCAGCGGCGGCGGCCGTTTTCAGAAACTGGCGGCGTGGAGGAGAGGAAGGCAGGGACATGAAAGCCAAACGCTTCCCGTCAGAAGCCTCTTGCGCCCAGCCACCGGCCAGGTTCATGATGCGCCGATGAAACAGCGGCCCTGGATCGATATCTCCGTCGCCTTGCGAGACGGCATGGTGCATTGGCCAGGCGATCCGGAGTGCCACATCAAGCGCGTCGTCAGCATGGATGATGGCGCCGTTTGCAACCTGACCCACCTGTCGCTGAGCGCCCACACCGCAACGCACATGGACGCGCCAAGGCACTTCATCGCCAATGGTCAAACCATGGACCAAATGCCGCTGGAGGCAGTGATTGGAAAGTGCCGCGTGATTCAGGTGGACGCCACCAACCAAATCACCCCTGAACATTTGCGCCCCCACAAGCTGAGGCGCGGCGAACGCCTCCTGTTCAAGACCCGCAATTCCAAACGGAGTTGGAAGACCGACACATTCGACAGGAACTTCGTCTCCATCCGCCAGGATGCCGCTGCCTACCTCGTCGAGCGTGGCGTCAGGACCGTCGGTGTCGATTATCTCAGCATCGGCGGCTTTGAGAAGGACGGCGTCGAAACGCATCAGATCATGCTCGGCGCCGGTATCTGGGTCATCGAAGGCCTGAACCTCGCCGCCATCGAACCGGGACGTTACGAGATGATCTGCCTGCCCCTGAAAATCATGGGCGCCGACGGCGCTCCGTGCCGCGTGGTCCTGCGCTAAACTTCCCTCCTTTCCTTAGCGTTTGCGCTTCTGCAAATCATCGCTGGCTCGTTCCAGAATGATCCGCTCCTCCGCCGTGAGGCTGTGCATGCCTTCGCGGCTGATCTTGTCGAGAATCTCATCCACATCGCTCTGCTCACGCACGGCAGTCCGCGCCTTCTTCGCCTTGGCTGGCCGGGTGGGCAAAAGCGACCTGTCCTGCCTCTGCGGTTTGGTGCGCGGTATCAGGGACGACAGCGCAGGCCACTGCAACTGCCCCTGTTCATATCGAATAAAGCCATAAGCCACCGCGCACTCCGTGGCCAGCATCAGCAACGACGCCCAGTTGCGCGACGCCAGAGCCCCAAGAGCGTAGATTCCGACAATGATCGCGGCAAGGATCCACACCTCGATCGTGGCGATGATCAGCGAAATCTGGGCACGCGGATACAGCGTGGCGAAGGCCAGGAAAACACCAAATTGCAAATGGTTCATCCCCAATAGCACCTGTCCGCGCATCCCCGCGAAGCCTAACAATAAGATTAGAATCGGCAAAGCCACGAGCAGCAAAACAACCAGGCGCACAAAGGCGCGCCTCCCGAGATGGCGCTCCACCGCCTCGCCAAAGCGCCACAGCAGAAAACAGCCCAGCACCAGCCACAGGTCAGGTGGGTTGACCAACGCATAAGTCAGCGGCGTCCACAGAAAAAACCGATGCATCAGGTTGTCATATGAAAACACCAGAATGCCGAGCAAATCGTAGCCAATGATCGCCGTCAGTATCATGCTTGCCACGCCGGCCAGGGCCAAAATCGCGGAAAGGTACACGGGATGTCCCTTCCACCACGTCAGTGGCAGATGATCCTGCGATTCACGAAACCAGGTCATGGCCCAAGCATGCACCATTTTGCGGCTCGCGCGACGGCGAACTTATTTCCCCAGCGCCTTTCTCAACACCGGCTCGAAGATGTCCGTCTGCCGCATGAAACCCAGATCGCTGGCGTGCGAAGCGTCCGTCGCGCCTTCGGCGTCGTCGCCATAAAGATGATCACCCTCGATGTAATGCAGGCCTTTGACGCCTTCCTTCATCAGGGTGTCGTAAGCCGCGCGCAGCGCCGCATGATTGTCCGTGTGAAATTTGTACTTCCCGGGCGTGATCCAGTTGTTGGTGAACCGCCGGTCCTCCACCAGCACGATGGGCGTTTCGGGCTTGGCCGCGCGCAGTTGCTTCACCAGCGGCACGCACTTCGCCGCCACATCCGCCGGCTGCATGTTCGGCAGGCAATCGATCACATACACCGCCGCGTCCACCTGCGTCAGAAAATCACCCACAGCCTGGTCCATCCTGCCATTGCCGGAAAAGCCCAGATTCACCACGGGCATGTCAAAACGGCGGCCCAGAATTCCCGTGTGCACCATGCCCGGCCGGCTCGCGCACGCGCCATGCGTGATCGACGTTCCGTAAAAAACAATCGGCTTCGCACGCGGGGCCAGCCCCTCAAATTTGGCGCCTTTCGAAACACCAATCTCCAGCGACTCCACACCATTGTACAGCGGCAGGTAAGCCGCATACTCACGGTATCCGGGCGCCAGATCCTTGATCAATTCCGCACGCACTTCCTGGGTCGCTGGCTTGGCAACCTGCACCCACCTCCATTTGCCCTGGTCATCGCGAGCATAAAGATCCACGCCGCTGACCCCGGTGGCGGGCATGTGTGGCATGCCCAGGGTGGGCTTCAACAGCTTGTAGTGCACATGGATGGCAGACGCATCCGTCTTAAAGCGCACCATCATGCCCGCGCTGTCACGGCTCAGACTCCACACCGCCTTGGTGACCGTCTTTTCCGCCGCCGCCGGCAGCCGGTCAAACCAGCGCAGGCGCTCCTGATCCGGCAGGATGCGTCCTTCCACACCCCACTTCGTCACGTCATGCCACGCGACATTCGCGGCAGCCCCCGCCTTGTTCGCCGCCATCGTCGGGTCGAACTTGGCCGTATCGGACACAGCCGGCTTGGCCGGTGTTTGCCCAAAGGCGGAAAGGTGCAGCGCAACAGCGGCAAAAGCGAAAAGAGAAAGACGGCGCATAAATGACAAGGGTTATGGGTGGGTTGGATTGAACTTCACGTTCGGTACATCGAAACTATTGCAATCACGGCGTCACAATCGCCCCATACGCCGCGCCGATGCTGCCCGGCAGACTCACATGCACCGCCTGCTGCCGCTGCCGCGCCACGCTCACCGCCAGCACCAGTTGCAACGCCGCCGACCCGCCCATGCTCTCTCCCAGCACGCGCCGCAGGTGCAGCCTCTCCTGGCCGCCCGCGCCATTCCACGCGGCGGCCTCAGTCGCATCCAGCGCATCGATGCCCACCTGATGATCCACCAGCGTCGTCACCGTTCTCGCTCGGGTCAGCTCCGCCGCCAGTTCGCGCAGCGTCGCGGCCTGCTGCCGCCGCTCATGAAACGCCCGCGGCAGCGTGCCTTCCAGCCGCACGCCCTCGCCGCTCAATGAGACGACCAGCGCCCCCGCGCCCTCGCTCGCCCTCAGCTCGCGATGATAATAAGTCGCCGCCTCAGCCCCCAGCCAGTCACATTCCTCAGCACCGATCACCAGGCAATGATCGACCAGTCCTTGTTCGAGCCAGGTCCGAGCCATGGCCAAAGCCTCCATGACGATATTCGCCTCCCCCACCAGGGTCGTCACCGGCCCATCCGCACCCAAAAAAGCAGCAATGTGAGAGGCGGGCGCATTGTAGACCGTCTCGGGAAAAATGAGCGGACTGGCCAGGGTCGGAGTTTCCAGCACCTCGCGATAAAACTTCCCGGAAAACTGCACGCAGCCATTAAAGACGCACTGCAGAATCCCCAAGCGTCCCGCCCCCGCGCCGCCGGGAAAGCCCGCCTGTTCCAAGGCCTCCAGCGCCGCGCCCATGGCAAATCGGGTGATCGGGCTGGCACGCCGCAAACGCGGGAACTTGGGCAGTTGCTCGGCCCCTGCTCCGGGAACCATCAGGATGGGGCAGGACCAGTCTCGCACTCCGTCGGGCCGCAAGGCCTCACCAGCGGTGATCACCTGCTGGCCGGTCACCGCCGCCGTCAGCGCCTGACAGCCCCACCCCGCCGAGCTCACTGCGCCCACACCACTGACAATCAGGTTGGTACCTGCGTGAAAACGCGGACCGGACACCGCACCGGCATGGCCAGATGCGGCTGCCAAACCGGGCTCGGTCAGCACCAGGCTGGCATTGGTGCCGCCAAAACCAAAGGAGTTGGTCATCACCACCCTCACTCGCGCTTCACGAAAGGTCCGGACCAGGTCAAAGCCTACCGCCGCATCGACTTCACGAATGTTCAGACTGCCGGGCAGCCACTGGCCGCGCAGCGCCATGGCGCAAATCACCGCTTCGACCGCTCCGGCGCCGCCCAGAAGGTGCCCCATCGCGGATTTCGTCGAACTGACCGCGACGCTCCGTGCGGCTTCGCCGGCCCAAGTCT
>JAXMIV010000466.1:0-3739 GCA_034377045.1 Prosthecobacter sp.
CAGAGAATCCAGCAGGTGCCGCTTCGCCAAAGTTGCGTCCTTTTCCTTCACTAATTTGGCCAGGCGAAAATGCGTCATCGCAGCTCCCGAAGGATCTAGGATGAGCACACGCCCATACGCTGCGACTGCCTCGTGTCCAAGCCCCAAGGCTTCGGCCGCTTCTCCGAGCGCTTGCTGAGGCGTGCGCAGAAATGGATTCAGCGCGATGGCCTTGCGCGCATTCGCCTGCACCTGGGGCCAGTCCTTCTTCGGCAGATCAATTTCAATCAAACGAAGAAACACGGGCATGGCACTGGAGTCGCGTTCGGCGATCACCCGAAGCAGGGCGGTTTCCTCCTCGGCACGACCCAGTTTTCGGAGAGCCGCAGCCTTGATCTGATAACCGCTGCCGGTGTCAAAATCCTCCGGCACCAATTGAATGAGGTCATTGGCGGAGCGAATCGCTTCTTCCCACTTTTCCTGGTCCATCATTTCGGCAGCATGCAGGTGAATCGCCCACAGATTGTCCGGATGCTCCTTGAGATAGGCGGCCAGCGACGCGGGATCGAGCGGGTTGACCGCTTCGGCCTCCGGCTTCTTCCAGTCAGCCAGCGCCCCAAAAGTATTCACGGCCTTGTCCTTGATGAAGGCATCAAAATCCTTCTCCAGCTTCTCCACAGCTTCCGTATTCGCGGCGATCGCTTCATTGATGCGTTTGCCCTCGGCCAGATCACGCAGGATTGCCTGAAATCTCTGCCGGCCAAACCGCTCCAGCAGATACGCCACCACCTGGCTCGACTGATATTAGGCGAACATGAGATGATCTTCCGATTTCGGATTCAGGAAGGCGCTGGAAAGCTGGCCAACAGGCGTCACGGCATCATCCTCGATGATCATCCGCCGAAACTGCGCATTCATTGTCATGCCCCAGGCCGGATCATGCTGCCCCTCCTCATAGACGCTGATGCCTTCACTCAACCAGCGCGGCATCTTGTTTTTGGTTAGGCTAAGCGTGATGACGTGGCAAAACTCATGCCAGAGCGTCGATTCCCAATTGTTGCGGCCATGAGCGAGGCTGCCCGGACTGTTCATCGTGATGACCGTGCCAAAGCAGACGCCCAACAGCCCCTGTCCGCCGAGGCTGCCAAAGGTGCGGATGGCGAAGTCCTGCTGAGCCCCAAAGAACTCCACCATGACCGGCCGCTTCAGTTCCAGGCCGTACTTGGGACCAAGGATACCCTTGGCCTCCCGCAGCAGGGTCAGCACCCGTTCGCCGTAGATGGGCCAGTCGCGTTTGGGCATCTTCAGGATGAAGTCTTCGAACACCTGCGTCGTGTAACCGCGCATCTCGATCTCGAGTTGGCCAAGGTTATGCGCCTGCACATTGTAACCGTCCTTCTCGCGGATCGCCGCCGCCAGTTTCCACGCCTCATCTTCTTCGCCTAGACGGAGCAGGTCATGGCATAGCTGTACCTTCGCCGGCAAATGCGCCGGATCAAACTCCAGCGCCTTGCGCTGAAGGGGCGCCCCTTCGCCGAAGCGATACGCCCGCGAAAGCACCCGTCCAATGATGTGATCCACCACCGGATTGTGATCCCATCGCTTCAATCCATTGGCCCGCGCAGATTCAACCTTGGCCGCATCCGCGGCGCTAAGCTGCGCCACCGCGGCACGCAGGGCCCAGGCTTCCGGACAATTCTCACGCACATCCAGCACCTTCTGGATCGCCGCCTCCGCCTCCATGAACTTTTCCGCACCGATCAGCATCTCCGCGCGAGTCAAAAGCGCCTCGGCCTGAACGGGGTTCAGTTCCAAGGCCCGCGTGATGTTTTCCGCCTGCTTCTCGCGATCGCTGTTCGCAAAGGCCAGCGCCAGTCCGGCGCGCAGATCCGCGGTCTCGCCATACGCCTTCAGTCCGGCGCGAAAAATGTCCGCCGCGCGCTTCGCATCATCCTTGGTTAGGGCGAGGTGCCCTTCCGCCAGATACGCGGCTTCCAGTTTGGCGTCCTTCTTCTGCGCCACCGCAAAGTACTGCTCGATCACCTTCTTCGCATCCGCTCCCAAGGCCAAAGCCGCCTGTCCCAGCGCTACCGACTCACCCGCCGTGCGATCCTTCGCCGGCTTCGTCTTGGCAGACTCATTCACCGCCGCCAGCGCCTGTTGTGCGATGTCCTTGCGGCCAAGCCGCAGTGCATTTTCATGCTGCAACATCAGCAGTTCCAGATGCCCTGGAAACGTCTTCACCGCCAATTGCACCTCATCTCGCGCCTCCGCCTCGCGTCCCATCGCCATCAGCGCCCGCACCCGCCTCATCCGCCATTCCTGTGACTTCATGCCGCGGCTGATGGCCACCTCGCAAATCCGCGCGCACAGCTCATACTCGCCATGCGCCAAAAGGTCATGGACCGGTCCCAAATTGCGTTCCTCAAACACCCGCTCCACGTCCAATTGCTGGCCCCACAAAGGCGCCGCGATCAGCACGGCAAGGCAGGTGAAAAGAATAAAGGCGAGGCGCATAGCGAAGTGAACAGAGAAAACGTTCGGAAACAGGGATGCTCTCAATCCAGCCAATTTTCTACTCGCAGACCCGGCACTTGACGAAAGTCCGCCAGATTGCGGGTCAACAGCGTGGCTTCGTAATTCAGGCAGATACTGGCAATTCGCAAGTCGAGCGTGCCGATACGCACGCCACGCTGCCGCAGAGTCTCAAAGATCGCGGAAACATCAGCATTCCAAGGCAGAAGCGTCCAGCCATTCAGCGATTCGAGGCCATTCTGGAAAGCGTTGTACGCATCGATCAGCCGTTCGGGCGGCAGTTTGCCCCGCACTCTTGCCAGCCAACCCGACATCACCTCCTCCGCCGTAATCACGGCGGTGAACGGAGCCTCGCCGGATTGCTCAATGCGCCGTCTCAGACGTTGGCACTCGCTGCTGTCACGCTCTAGCTCAGAAAAATGGTTGGTATCAAGAACAACCATCCAGATCTTTGATTGACTGCCGGTTAACTTCTTCGCGCCATTCCGCACCGAGACGCATAGCTTCGGCGTGCTCAGATGAGTCTTTCGCCCAACCAATCCTCTTCTTCCAGGCATTCTGCGACTTCACCTTCACGCCCTGCAGACGCAGCTTTTCAACAAGAGCGGCGTCGCGTTCCTCGGCGGTCAGGGATTCCTGGGCGCTAGTGGCCATGTTGGGAAAATGCACCATTCCCGCTTCTTTTCAATCCTGATCTTCATCCGTTGGTTACAGCTTCATTCCCCGGGAGCTTGGGCATCTCCCACCCGCATCTTCTGAAAAGGCGCGCTTTCGCAGACCGCGAGGATCATGCTTTGAAACTTCAACTCGTCCTCCTTGGTGCGACGCACGACTTCCTTCACGGCCGGTTTATCGCTCGGCTCCAATCCGCGTCCGAGAGCGAAGGTCAGGAGATTCTCCGCCAGGTTGCGGATAAAATCATCCGCCATGTCCCGGGCCAGCAACGTGCGCAGTTCGGCAAAGTCTTTGAAGCTCTGGCCGCGCACCAGCGTACCGGAAGCATCGACCGGGTTATTCTTGTCCTTGTCTCGCCAGCGGCCGATCGCATCATAGTTCTCAAAGGCAAAACCCATCGGATCAAGGAAAGCGTGGCAACCCGCGCAGGAAGGATTGCTGCGATGCTCCGCAAACTGCTCTCGCAGCGTCTGTTTCGATCTGCGCACCTTGCTTTCATCCAGCGGCGGCACGCCGCCGGGCGCCGGCGGTGGGGGAGTGCGCAGTAGGT
>JAXMIV010000467.1:0-4375 GCA_034377045.1 Prosthecobacter sp.
TGGAAACGCAGGGCGAGATCCGGAATCGTGCGCAGATTCATTTCCTCAGGCGCAGCGGGGTAGGAACTGGTGCACTTCAGCAGGGCAATGGGGCCGCTGCCGCTCTGGCGGAGGGTGCTTACAGCCTCCTCAATTTCTTCGAGTGTCGCCATGCCAGTGGACATGATGACGGGTTTGCCAGTCGCTGCGACTTTGCGCAGAAGCGGGATGTCCACGACTTCAAAAGAGGCTATCTTATGCACGGGCACCTGCATGGCTTCCAGGAAATCCACGGCGGAGTCATCGAAGGGCGTCGAGAAAAAATCCATGCCCAGGGCGATTGCTTCAGCCTGGAGTTTTGGCTGCCATTCCCAGGGCATGGAGCCTTCCTGATAAAGAGCGTGCAGGGTGCGGCCATCCCAAAGGGTGCCGCCCTTGACCACAAACGGCGCGCGGTCGCAGGCGATGGTGAGGGAGTCTGCCGTGTAGGTCTGCACTTTGACCGCATCAGCGCCCGCTTCCTTCATGGCACGGATGGTTTGCATCGCGAGATCGAAGTCCTGACCGTGATTGGCCGACATTTCAGCGATGATGTAGCAGGGGTGGCCTGGGCCAATGATCCTCTGGGCGATCTTCATAAGGCGGTGTGCGAAAAATTAGAGGCCAGCGAAGGCGATGAGGCAGCGGCCTTTGCCGCACTCCGCCTCGGCCTCACGCATTTTCACGAAGGCAGGCAGGTTGCGGCTGTAGAAGGTGTCCAGCGCCACCCGTGCCAGATGGGCTTGTTTGCCGAGAGTTCGATCGCGAATGTAGTTAGACCCTTCGTGCACGAGGTACTCCTGGATCTCGAAATCCGCCAGCATGTGCTCCGTGCGCAGACCGGCGGCTTCGATGGTCGCGCGCAGACTGGGCAGGTTGAAGTAATGAGTATGAACAGGAGTGCAGACCCAGAATTCCTTATCAATTTTTTCCTTCTCGATCAGGTAGGCCTGAAAGTCGGAGAAGTCGTTGGGTACGCAGATGCGCAGGAGACCTTTGGCAGACAACAAAGGCCGCAGGCGGGTAAGCAGCGCGTGGGCATCGGTGACGTGTTCGAGGACGTTGGAAAGATTGATGAGATCGAAGGTTTCTCCATGCTCGATGGACTGGTTCAGAAGCTCGTAGATGTCCCCCTGGGCAAAGCGGGATAACAACTGCGGGTGGAAATGTTCGATCCCATTGCGGCTGTAGTCATAACCTTTCACGTCCCAGCCAAGGGCCTGCAGGCGCTCCATAAAAAAGCCTTCTCCACAGCCGACATCCAAAAGGCTCAGCGTTGTCGCTTGCGGTTGCCGCTGCCGGACGAGGTAGTCAGCCATGGTAGCAGGTAGCTTGAACCACTGGATTTCCTCGTCACTGTAGCTGGCTGAATAAGGGCCGGAGTTCTCCTGGAAGTACTTTTCCGCGTAGTAGTGCGCCAATTCCTCCGCGGCAGGCATGGGGTCCATGTGGCGGAAGCCAAGGGGGCTGAGTTCGAGAGTGGCGGACTGGAGATCGGACATCGAAGATCGTGTACTTAAGCCGTTATGTCTCGCGTGCTGAGCAGGCGGGTCAAGTCCTGGTAGCCCGCCCCGATATCCACTGCCTCGGCAAAATAACGCTGAAAGCGGAAGTTCGCGACAAGGTTCGGCTGTTCGGGAAGGGGCAGGCCTAAAGCTTCCCGCAGTGTCCACTCGGCATCATTGAAGCCACAGGCCGCGCGCGCGGCGGTGAGGCTGGAGAAGCGGGGATTGATTTCCAGCAGCCGGGGCCCCTGGGAGGACAGGCGGAGTTGAATGTTGTAGCTGCCAAACCCGTCGGCGACAGCGGCGACTTGCCGGGAGTATTCGAGGACCTCCGGATGCATATCTAACTCCGCATACCAGGTGCAGCTAAAATCGGCCAATCGTCGCCGAAGCGAAACGAGCCGCTTGGCGCCGCCTTCACGGGGGCCATAGACGCCAATGGTGTACTCGGCCTCTTCGCCATCGATGAATCCCTGCAAAACAGGCTTCTCGAATTTTGGCAGGATTCTTCCCAAAGTCAGCGGATCGTTGACCAACTGAATCCCCTTGCCACCGGAAGATTCGCGCTCCTTGACGATGAGAGGGAAGCCATGGGTTGCGACGAAGGCCTCCGTCTCGGCTTCGGAGCTGCCATCGGCAAAGGGGGCCAGAGGCACGTGCTCCGCCAGGGCGCGGAAACAGCGCAGCTTATCACCATAAACGGAGGTAAAAGCGCGAGGCTGGCAGATGAGGCGGGTCACGTCTGAAAGGTGCGGGAAAGCGGGCAGATGCGAGAGCACGCGGATTTCGGGTTCGCTGGCCGGAAACACCGCATCAATCGCGTGGTGGTGGCACAACTCCGCGAGACGATCGACATAATGGGGATCGCTGGCGCGGGGCAATTTGTGCACGGCATTCACAAACAACGATCCCAGACCGTCAGCCATGTCAGCGCCGTGGATTTCGCAGGGCATGCTGGCCATCCGCAAGGCTTTGACGATGGCCTGAGCCAGATCACCGCCAATGGCGGTCACGAGAATCCGGGTGCAGGGGATCATGAGGAAAGGAAACGTTTGAGGATGGAAGCACGCTCAGGCTGTCTTTCCAGACAATCGGCGACGATGCGGGAGACATCATAGCCGACTTCGCAGAGTTGCACAGCATGGGCGTCCGCATCATAGATGGCAAAAGCGGCCCATGCACCCTTTCGATGCCGAGGCTGGCCGACCGATCCGGGATTGACCACCAGTGTGTGGGGGAGAGCCTTCAGTAGCGGGTAGTGGGTATGGCCAAGGGCCAGGAGATCCGCTGTGCATGCCTCCAATGGGCTCCAGTCAGCATGATCGGGATAAATGCGCCCGTGCAGGGAATCCTGCGGTGAGCCGTGATGCATGATCACGCGGCGCGTGCCCACAAAAATCTCCTGAGACAGGGGCAGCGTCCTGAGGAACTGTTCCGTGCGCGGTGAAATCTCCTTCAGCATGCGTGCCAGCGCATTGCCATAACGCGACTCATACGCCTCATCCGGCAGGCTGCAGGTTTCCATGCAGCGCAGGGCAATTTCATCGTGATTGCCCATGACGGCGGTGACATCGAAATCGGCAAGCAGATCGCAGCAGGACTCCACGAAGGGAAAATAGCCGCAGAGATCACCCAGCATCAAGACGCGGCGGATGCCTGCGTTCTTGAGGGCATCGCTCACGGCGCGCAAGGCGGCGTCATTGCCGTGGATATCCGCCAGGAGCGCTGCTTTCATAAAACGGAAGAGCTAACGGGGGCAGGCCGGTTTTGCCACAGTTCAGTGAGGCGGTTTTCGAAGTCTCTCAATAGAGGCAGTATCTCCGGCGAGGGCTGGTAATAGCAGCGCTCACCTCCTTCAGATTGTTTGCGCCAGGGCAGGCTTTTTGACGCCAAAGCCTCCAGTAACGCGACAAATCGCCCGAGGGTGACTTCATCACGACCCGCCACCAGGTGGGTGCCGGAGACCCGGTTCACCGCCAGATGCAGGAGGCACTCCGCCGCCTCCAGCGTCGTGACATAGTTGCGCGACGAACCCGCGTGAAACTCCAATGCCTGCGGAGTTGGCGACACCGCGTCATTGAGAAGCTTATTCCAAAACATGCCGGGAGACTCCTGCCAGCCGAGAATTCCCGCCATCCGGGCGATGCTGAGGTGATCGGCCGGCAGAAGGGCCTGCCACGCCAGTTCACCTGCGAGTTTGCTGACACCATACAAAGTATCGGGCTGGCAGGATGCATTCCAAGGGGTCACTTCCGCAGTCGCATAAACCGACACGGAACTGACATACACGCTGTGGCTGATGCCCGCCTGTCTGGACCAGGATGCCGCATGCGCGGCCATCAAAGAATTGCGCGCAAGAACCTCGGTTTCAGACCATTCGATGGACGCTGCTGCATGAATCAAAGCGGCAGTTTCAGGATTGCTCACCGGTTTGCTCGCAAGAAGCTGATCCACCACCTGAGGCGAGCACAAATCAAAACCACCCCGGCGTGCGGAAGCGATGGGTGTCACCTGGATTTCGGGAAAGTGCCGGGCTGCCACCTGCTGGATCGCCCTGCCCAGCATGCCATCAGAGCCGGTGAGAATCAATTGAGTGATGGAGGTCCGTTTTGACATGATGATGGTTAGAGGGACAGCAAGGCTGCAACGACCCGATGAGCGCCCTGCCCATCAATCAGGTCCTTGCCACGCGCGGACAACCGCTGCCTCCTATTCGCATCCGCGAGCAATTGATCGAACTCCAGGATGAAACGCGGCCCGTCGTCAAACGATAAAGGACCGAAGACGTGGGCCATCTCCTGTTCCATCAGCCATTGCGCGACCAGCGTTTGATTCGAAACCGTCTCAAGGAC
>JAXMIV010000468.1:0-5242 GCA_034377045.1 Prosthecobacter sp.
GGGAGAGGACAAAACCAGGACGGCCCTGTACTTTAAGGGCGGCGTTGGTGCCAGCGATCAACCCTTGGCCGGCAGCTTCCTCATAACCGGACGTGCCATTGATCTGGCCGGCGAAGTAGAGTCCGGCGACGGCCTTGGTCTCCAGGGTATTGGCGAGTTGGGTGGGTGGACAATAGTCGTATTCGACCGCGTACCCGGGGCGGATAATCTCGGCATTCTCCAACCCCTCAATGGAGCGGATAAACTCATACTGAACCTCGTAGGGCAGGGAGGTGGAGACGCCATTGACGTAGAATTCACGGGTATGCCTGCCCTCAGGCTCCAGGAACACCTGGTGACGATCCTTCTCCGCAAAGCGGACGACCTTGTCCTCCACTGAGGGGCAATAGCGGGGGCCAATGCCCTCGATGCGGCCACAGTACATGGGGGACTTGTCCAAATTCGCCCGAATGATGTCGTGCGTGCGGGAGTTGGTGTAGGTGATCCAGCACGGTATTTGTTCCACGTGGAACAAATCCGGGCGCCACCGATTCAGGGTAAACAGGGATGCGGCGGGGTGAACGGCGGCCTGCGGATACTCGGAAGGCAGACACGAGACAGGGTATTCGTCCTCGGTGATCGTGCCGCTCAGGTAGGAAAAACGGGGCGGGGGACAATCCCCCGGCTGGACCTCACATTTGGAAAAATTGATGGATCGGCTGTTGATGCGGCACGGCGTCCCGGTCTTAAAGCGCTTCACCTCGAATCCCAGCTCCCGCAGGCTGTCCGAGAGGGTGGAGGTGGTGTCACCCATGCGGCCCCCTGCTTGATTTTGCAGGCCCACGTGAAGCAGACCTCGCATGAAGGTGCCGGCGGAAATGACAACGGCGTGGCAAGAATAGATCATGCCCAAACTCGTCCTGACTCCCACGACTTTGTCCCCTTGGACCAGAATCTCGGCGGCGTTGCCCTGATGCAGGTCCAAATTCGGCTGGTTCTCCAGAAGCCATTTCATCCGAAATTGGTAGGCCTTCTTATCGCATTGGGCTCTCGGCGCCTGCACACTGGGACCTTTTTTCGCATTCAGCATGCGAAACTGGATGCCCGTGGCGTCGGTGTTCAGACCCATCACACCGCCCAGGGCATCGATCTCGCGGACCAAGTGCCCCTTGGCGAGGCCGCCGATCGCGGGATTGCACGACATTTGACTGATCGTATCCAGGTTTTGGGTCAGAATGGCTGCCTGGCAACCCAGCCGCGCGGATGCCATCGCCGCCTCCACTCCCGCATGCCCCGCCCCACAGACGACGACGTCGTAGTGCTTTGGGTAGTGATATAAGGAGCTGCTTGGCATGGTTGGAGCGTCATCGTAACACATTTCGACAAGTGTTCCATGTGGAACAAAGCGCCCCTAATCCGACCCAACCACCCCCTTGCCTCCCGCCTCAAATTGGCTACACTCCCCGCCTCTTCGTATGCCCAAAGCCGCCCCGCCACCCCCCCTCCCTGAGGCCGCGCCGATCAATCAAAAATTGACGGCGGAAGACAAGATCGAGCTCTACCGCAAAATGTCGCGCATTCGCCGGTTTGAGCAGGTCTCACTCCAACACTATCAAGGCGGCCAGATGGCGGGGTTCCTCCACCTTTACATTGGTCAGGAGTCGGTCGCCGTCGGCACCATCTCGTTGCTCGGCGAAAACGACCACGTCATCACCGCCTATCGCGACCATGGTCACGCCTTGGCTGTCGGCATGGGAATGAATGAGTGCATGGCGGAACTCTACGGCAAGGCCACCGGCTGCTCCAAAGGCAAAGGTGGCTCGATGCATTTCTTCGCCCCCGACAAAAATTACTGGGGCGGTCACGGCATTGTCGCCGGCCAAACCCCGCTCGGCTTGGGCCTAGCCTATGGCCTAAAGTACCGCGGCCTCAAAGGCGCCGCCCTCTGCTATTTGGGCGATGGCGCCGTCAACCAAGGGTCCTTCCATGAATCCCTGAATCTCGCTGCCCTCTGGGATCTGCCCGTCATTTACATCATCGAGAACAACGGATACTCCATGGGCACCAGCCAAGCCCGCTCCTCCGCCTACCGCTCAAGTTTGGCGGAGCGTGCCGAAGGCTACGGGATGGCTTGGGAAACCTTCGTCGGCGAAGACATCTATGTTGTGCGCGAGCGTACCCAGGTCGCCATCGAGCGCGCTCACAAGGAGAGCAAACCCACCGTCCTGGAGATCGCCACTTACCGTTGGGAAGGGCATTCGGTGGCTGACGCGAACCGCCTCAAGTACCGAACCAAGGATGAGGTGGAACGCTATCAGCGGGAACATGACCCGCTCCTGGTTTGGAAACGCCGCCTCCTCAACGAGGGCTTGGCCACCGAAGCCGATCTGAAAAAGATCGACCGCGAAGCGCAGCAGGAAGCTGAAGCTTCCGCGGAATTTGCCAAGAGCAGCCCCTACCCGGAGCCTGAGTCGATTTTCGAAGATGTGTACTGGGAAGTCGACAACAAGACTGAGGCGGGCCAGACCGGTCGCCACTTCTTCAACGATTAGACTAAGAGATACACTTAGGATACGTCGCCCCAACCAAATGTCACAGAAGTATCAGTTTCCCGCACTGCTTCCGGAAAGCTTGCTGAATCTGCGGCGTTTCTGATACGATGTGAAATTCCTTTTCTGGAAAAGCACGCCTAACTCAATCCGAACTTCGAACCATGAATTCATCTCAGTCCAGTCGCCGGCAGTTTATTGGCGGCACTATCGCGGGAGCCGCTGGCCTCGCCGCCCTTCCCACGTGGGCCAAACCCATCGGCGCCAATGACGATGTCCGCGTTGCCGTCATCGGCTTCAACGGCCGCGGCGCTGGTCACATCGGCAGCCTCCTCGGCATCAAAGGTGTCCGCATCGTCGCTCTCTGCGATGTCGACGACAAGGTGATGGAAAAGCGCGTCGCCGATTTCGCCAAGAAGAACATCAAGGTGAAAACCTATCGTGACTTCCGGGAATGCTGCGCCGACCCGGATATTGACGCCGTCACCATTGCAACGCCGAATCACAGCCACACGCTCATCGCCATGACGGCCATTGCCAATGGCAAGCACGTCTATGTGGAGAAGCCCGTCTCTCACAATCTTTGGGAAGGCCGCAAACTGCTCGAAGCCGCTGCGGTGGCCGAGAAGAAAGGCCTCGTGGTTCAGCACGGCATGCAGCGCCGCTCGTCTCCCGGCTGGGCCGCGGCCATGGATTATGTGGGCTCCGGCAAGATCGGCAAAGTCACCCTTTCCCGCGGCATCAACTTCAAAGCTCGCAAGAGCATTGGCAAAGTCGCCGCCCCCGTTCAGCCAACTCCTGAAGGCAGAATCGCCGGCACCTTCCGCGACACCGGCGGCAAACCGCAAATCATCGATGTCGATTACAAACTCTGGTCGGCTCCCCGTCCGGTCGCAGCGATGCGCCGCGAACAGTTCCACTATGACTGGCACTGGCAGTGGGCCTACGGCAATGGCGATATCGGCAATCAAGGACCGCATCAGTTGGACGTCGCCCGCTGGGCGCTGGGCAATGCCGACATGCCGACCCGGGTCATGAGCCTGGGCGGACGCTGGGGTTATGATGATGACGGTGAAACCGCCAACAACCAGATGGCCTTCTATCAATTTGCCAAGGGCGCTCCGCTGCTTTTCGACAATCGCGGCCTGCCGATGAAGGACATGAATTGGACCAAGGGCTTCGAGCCCGTCTATCGCATCAACGGCAAAACCTCCGCTCCTCGCATCGGCAACGTCATCCATTGCGAAAACGGTTTCGTCGCGGAAGCGAAGGCCTACGACAATGATGGCAATACGCTGCAAAAGTTCGACGGCTTCGATGAAGGCGCCGACCACATGAAGAACTTCATCGACTCCGTGCGCGCGGGCAAGCTGGTCAACTCCAACCTGCACGTCAGTCACGGCGTCGCCGCGGCTGCCTTGGCGCAAATGTCGAACATCTCGTATCGCCTGGGCAAAGAGCTCAGCAACGATAAGATCAAGGAACGCCTCGCCAATGACAAGGCGGGACTGGAAACCTTCGCGGACTTCGTCGCCAATCTCGAAGCCAACAAGATCGACATGAGCGCTGAGAAGTGCCAAGTCGGACCGCTGCTGGAGTTCAATCCAGAGACCGAGAAGTTCACGGGCGAATTCGCCGAGGAAGCCAACAAGCTTGCCCAAGACGAGTACGCCGCCGGTTTCGAGCTGCCGAAAATCAGCTAACCGCGCTCTTATCACCGTTCGCAAAACGCGGAGCCGGGCAACTGGCTCCGCGTTTTTGTTTTGGCGTCCGCGCACACTTGCTCCAAAGTCATCCCCTCATGCCTCAGATCGCTGCCTTCCCAAAAGCCTACATGCAGGCCCTTTGCAAAGATGGAACCATGACCGTGATCGAGTGGCTCGATCTTGCCGGCCAGCTCGATATCGATGGCGTCGAATGGTACGCCGGCTTTCTCGAAATGGCGGACAAGTCCAAATGGACGCCCTTCCGCAAGGCCGCCGAAGAGCGCGGCCTAACCATCCCCATGTTCTGCTGCTCGCCGGATTTCACCCATCCTGACCCAGTCTTCCGCGAACGCCAGATCGCCCAACAAAAAGTATGGATTGATATGACCCACGCCCTGGGCGGCAGCTATTGCCGCGTCCTCTCCGGCCAGCGCCGGCCCGAACTCACCATGGAGCAAGGCGTGGAACTCGCCGCCCAATGCATCGAGGCCTGCCTCCCGTACGCGATGGAACGCGGCATCACCTTGATCCTGGAAAACCATTACAAAGACGATTTCTGGGACTACCCGGAATTCGCTCAGAAAATGGACGTCTTCTGCTCGCTCGTGGACCGCGTGCAGCATCCCAACTTCGGTGTGAACTACGATCCCAGCAATGCTTACCTCGCGGGTGATGACCCCCTGGAGCTGCTGCGCCGCGTGTCTTCGCGTGTCGTCTCCATGCATGCCAGCGACCGCTATCTTTCCGAAGGTACGCTTGCAGATCTGCGCCGCGAAGAAGGCGGCGCGCAGGGTTACGCCAAGCGCCTGCGCCATGGCGAAATCGGCAAAGGCCTCAATGACTACGATGCCATCTTTACCGAACTGAAACGCGTCGGCTTCAACGGCTGGATCAGCATTGAGGACGGCGTCGACGGCTTCGAGCAACTGCAGCGCAGCGTCGCCTTCCTCAACAAGAAGGTGGCCGAATACTGGCCCTAGCGGCGTACCGTTGTTCACGCTTCCATGA
>JAXMIV010000469.1:0-6140 GCA_034377045.1 Prosthecobacter sp.
ACCGACAGCGCCCGCGCCAAGATGATCCTGGAGAACTGGCCTAACTATGAAGGCAAGTTCGTCAAGGTCATCAGCAAGGCCCAACCTGTCGAGGTGCCGCCGGAGGAGGAAATCTCATCCCCAGAAGCGCCCGTGACCACCGAGGAGCCGGTGAAGGCGTAGGGGCCGGTTTTCAGTGCGTAGCGACTACGAGCCGAACTTCTTGATTGTGGCTTTCTTCCTGAGGCCTTCCATCCACTTGTCGACGACGGCCTTGGACTTTTCGGAGGAAATGGCGCGTTCGATTTCGGGCCGCATTTTGCTCACCGGCGGCGAGTCGCCGTATTTGACCGCGTCGCAGGCGATGATGACATAAGCGGCCTCGTCACTGATGACGGAGCTGAGCCCGCCGGTCTTGAGATTGAAGGCGACGTTGGCCATGGAGGGCGGCATTTGGTCCCTGGCCATCCAGTCCCTGGCGCCGCCGTCTTCGGCGTAGCTGTCCTGGGAGTAGGTCTTGGCCGTGGCGGCGAAGTCGGCGCCCTTGGCCAGCTTGGCGCGGATTTCGTCAGCCAGTTTGCGCTGGGTTTCGGGTGTGGTATTGGCCTCGCCACTGAACTTGGGAATCGTAATGGTTCTGATTTTGATCATGTCCCCCTGGCGCCATTTGGAGACGTTCTTGTTGTAGAACTCGTCCACCTCACGCGGAGTGGCGGGGCCTTGCTCAGCCGCCTGTTTGGCGCGCATGGCCTGGACGATCATCATCTTCTCACGCAGCTCTCTGAATTTCTTCAACGTCATGCCGGTCTTGGCCAGTTCCTTGACGAATTCGTCGCGGTTGCCCTTGAAGCTATCCCGGATGATGCCGTTAATATCGTCGTCCACCCACTGGGATTTGATGGTGGCTCCCATGCGCTTAAACTCCGCCAGGATCAGTTCGCGATCGATCAGGCTGTCGAGCGCCGTGGCCCGGAGATTGGCCAGTTCCCGCTGGAGCGCGGTGGGATCGTCGTGCAGTTGCATCGCCAGCATCTGTTCCTGGGCGGTCACCGCATCTCGGACTTCGGATTTCGTGATGACCCGTCCGTTCACGACGGCGGCAATGCCATTGCTTGAAGATTGGGCAAAGGCCGGTGACGCCATCGCCAGAACAATCAGGGAGGCGAAGCAAAACAAAGCGCGCGGAAAAGCTGGCATGAGTATCGGGAATGGATACTCCCGGCAGGCGCAGGAGCAAGGGGAAAAGGCCGGCGGCATGCTTCCGCGTACGCAGGTCTGAGTTTGCTTTTCACGGCGTTCCCATCATCCTTCACGGATGAAATGTCGCCTCATGCTTCTGCTGGTTCTGATCGTCGCCGCTGCCACCCCCGCGCCGGCCGAGGAAAGCTTTGCCGGTCCCGTCGGTCTCCAACTTTACAGTTTGCGCAGCCAATTCAAGCTTCGGGGGGTGCCGTGGACGCTCGATCAGGTCAAGGCGATGGGTATTGAAGAGGTGGAACTTGCTGGAACTTATGACCTCCCGCCCGCGCAGTTTCGGGCGGAACTGGACAAACGCGGCCTGAAACCCGTGAGCGGGCATTTCCCCTATGGCCGCCTCAAGAATGATCTGGCCGCCGTGGTCACTGAGGCCAAGGCCCTGGGTCTGCACTATGCCGGCTGCGCCTGGATTGATCACAAAGACTCCTTCGACGAGGCCGAATGCCGCGACGCCGCAGCCACTTTCAACCATGCCGGGGAAGCGCTGGCGAAGGAGGGAATCACCTTTTTCTACCACTGCCACGGCTATGAATTCGAGCCGCACAAGGACGGTACGCTGTTTGATCTGCTGATGCAGGAAACCTCACCGCAGCAGGTCTCTTTTGAAATGGACGTGCTGTGGGTGGTCTTTCCCGGCCAGGACCCGGTGAAGCTGCTGGAAAAGTACAACGGCCGCTGGAAGCTGCTGCATCTCAAGGACCTGAAAAAAGGCATCGCCACCGGTTCGCTCAGCGGTAAGACGGACGTGGCCAACGATGTCACTCTGGGCACCGGCCAGATGAACTGGCCCGCCCTCCTGGCCGCCGCGCATCGAGTGGGGGTGAAGCACTACTTCATTGAAGACGAATCTCCCACCTCACCGGAACAGATCCCCCAGAGCCTGACGTTTCTCAAGACCGTGAAGTGGTAAGGCGGATAGCACCCGATCAACGCATGCCGCTTTGATCGGGATTGGGTTTGAACCGGCGCGCCAGCAAGATGAGGGCGAGGCCGGCGATTCCAGTCCCGAAGCTGGCGCACCGGACGATCAGGGCGTCCTGGGGACTTTGCCGCTGCCGGGAGTCCCGAAACAGGCTTGCGGCGGTCAGCAGGAACACCGCCCCACAAATGATGGCGACGCTTTTCCAGCGCTTCCTCAAGGCGACAATGCCAATGCCGGCCATGAAAAGGAGGATAGGGAGCCCAAGCAGGAGGAATCCCGGGAGGTATTGATCTGAGGGCGGGATGGAAGGTGGCATTGGCGCGGTGGTTGCATCATGCATCGTTTTGGCGGGATCTCATCGCATTTTGCAGATCGGTCGGAAGCGCAAAGTGCATGGTCCCTGGGCAGGTGGGACTGCAAGGCGGTGGCATGGTTCGTGTAAAGAGGTCGCTATCTCATCCTCCCATGAACTCTTCTGCTCCCACAAAAAATGACACTGCGGATTTCGCCTTGTCAGTCGCAGCCCCGGCCCTTCTCGCCGGCATCCTGATGGCCGCCCTTTTCTACCTGGGAGGCTACAGCATGGGCAAAGACTTTGCCGACAAAGCGCCGCAATGGAACCAGGCGTTCATCGCCGATAATGCGAATAGGTAGGAGGGAGTTGAGAGGAGAAAATGCTGTTGTCGTTTGCGGGTGGGAGGTTTAAGATCGCAATCATGCAAACGACAGCGTCCCAGAAGCCGACCGCCGTGGAAAAGAAGGCCACAGCGCTGAGCCGGAAGCGGGAACAAGCGAAGGATTGGCGGCGCGCGGCGGGAACTTTGCGGGACACGAAGCTAGCCCGCGAAGCAGATGAGTTGGGCCGGCGGTATCGGGCGAAGCAGGCGAAGCTTTGATACCCTGCTTGTTCTTGATACCAATCACCTGACGGAATTGGGGCGTACTCCGTGCGTTGGGAGTCCGAGGGATAAGGAATTGCACGTCGAGAATTTATAGGTGCGAGATTAAAACCGCCATGCTATCATTATCAACCATGACCACGATGGAAGAACGCATGAACTCGCTGGAGCAGGAGGTTGCCGGGCTGAAGGCGATGCTCGGTCTGTCGAAACCCGTCAAGAAGGATTGGGAGAGCACTGTGGGGATGTTTCAGAATGACCCCGTCTTCGATGAGGTGATGGATCTGGGGCGCCAATGGCGGGAAGCGCAAACCTATGAGCAGGAAATTGCTGGTTCTTGACACCAATCACCTGCGCTGCCTGGCACAGCATGAGGCGGCGACGTTGCCTCTATTGAGCCGCCTCAAGGAGTCCGAAGGTGTAATCGTGAGTACCATTGTGACCGCAGAAGAGCACCTCCGGGGCTGGCTGGCTCGGATACGCTCGACACAGGATGGAACGCAGCAGGTTCCGTTCTACAGCGCGCTTGGAGCAACCCTTGAATTCTACCATGCCTGGGTGCTGCTTCCGTGGGACGCGGAATCCGCAGGCATCTTCAAGGGCTTCCGAAGGCAAGGCATTCGCATCGGCACCCAAGACCTCAAGATCGCCTGCATCACCATCGCCCACGACGCCACGTTGCTCACCCGCAATACCGTGGACTTCGCCCAGGTACCCGGGCTGCGCTTTGAGAACTGGCTCGATTGAGTATCTCGGACGGAGAGACCGGTAAAAAGGCTTTTGAAGCCTTTGTGGAGTCATGCGCCCTTTCGCTAGCGTCGAACTAAAAAACCTGGATGTTTTCCGGCACGGCAAAACTTAGCCACAATGTCGATTTTTTGACCCTCCCAGACGGACAGCGGACAACTTCCCTCGACCTATCGGAGCGTATGTAGTCCTCCTGTTCTTGCGCTCTCAAAATTGTAGCAACTCCCATTCCGCCAGGGAAAGTCCAGCCTCTGCGGCATGCCGATTCAAGACTTCGATCTTCGCTTGATGTTCAGCGATTGAGTCGATGTATGCCCACTTCGTCCGTGGATAACGAAGACCAGCCTTTTTAAGAATTAGTGCATCTACGGGACATTGTGGAGGGACTGTGATCTCGCCGAGGCACCAAAGATGTTTGAGATAAACCGACAAACTTTTTTGAGCATGAGAAATCCGGAAGCCAGGACTATAATTGAATTGAGGATGAGGATTCCGCCGAAAAGCGGGCGCGTGGTCAGCATTCATGGCGCGCTTGAGTTCTTGAATGTCCGTGAGGTATTCAGCTTCCGAAACGGGGTTACCGTACTTGTCCGCAATTATTTCAAGTAATCCGCTCCATGTGGTACGCACCCGCGCTTTGCCCGTCACTGATATGTCGCCCAGATACAAAGAATTATGCTGGGAAGCCGCCGCAATCGCTCTGGATGCTGCCTTCACTGCTGATCGATCATCATTATAGCGCTCAAGGAATGAGCGTTTGGCTGTTGGAATCGGCATTGGTTTTGAGTTTCGTTCTATAGCCAACCGACTTAGGACAGGCCGTCAAGCCTCACAAACTCCGCAGCATCACCAGCGCTTCCTGGAGTTGTTTGTAGCCTTGGCGTTCCGTGAGGCGGGGGAATTTGCCGTTGAGCATGACGAACTTGCCGTTGCGCGTCAGCATCAGTTTGCGCTCTTTGATTTCGACGTCGGTAACTCCGGCATGGGAGGCAGCGAGACGGATGGAGGCGCAGGTGAGGAGATTTTGCACGGCGTGGGGCAACTTGTCGCCAAATTGGTCACGCCACTGGGTCTCCAGTTCGTCGAGCTCTTTGCGGGTCATCACTTCGCCGAGCTGGCGGTAGGCGGTGATGCGCAGGCGGGTGTCTTCAACAAAGGTGGAGGGCAGGAAGGCCGGCGTCGCGACTTCGGCGGCCTGGAGCATGAGGGCCTCGCTCTGCACGAGGAAGTCAGCGCACAGCGCCACCTCGATGGGCCGGGAGACGCGGCGGCCCTGCATCTTGTTCACGGCCTGCTTCAGCATCTGGCAATACATGTCAAAGCCGACGGCGGCAATGTGGCCGCTCTGTTCCGTGCCTAACAAGTTGCCGGCACCGCGAATCTCCAGATCACGCAGGGCGATTTTGAAGCCGCTGCCGAGGCCGGCGTACTGCTTGATGGCGTTCACCCGCTTGCGCGCATCACCGGCGGTGACGGCATCACGCGGCAGGAGCAGGTAGGCATGCGCCTGGGTGCCACCGCGGCCAACCCGGCCGCGAAGCTGATAGAGATCGGCAAGCCCGAAGCGATCGGCGCGGTCGATGATGATGGTGTTGGCGTTCGGGATATCGACGCCGCTCTCGATGATGGTGGTGCACACCAAGACGTCCGCGCGGCCGTCCATGAAGGTGTGCATCACGTCCTCCAACAACTCGCCATCCATCTGGCCATGGCCAACCGCGATGCGCGCGCGCGGACAGAGCTCACGGATGCGCTGCGCAATCCGTTCGATGGTCATGACGCGATTGTGCAGGAAGAAGACCTGGCCGCCGCGATCCAGCTCCGCGTCGATCGCCTGCTTGATGATGCGCTCATCGTAGGGGCAGATGAGCGTTTGAACCGCTTGTTTGTTAGGCGGCGGAGTTTCGATGGTGCTCATGTCGCGCATGCCCATAAGCGCCAGGTATAGGGTACGCGGGATGGGTGTGGCGGACAGCGTCAGCACATCGACCAAGCGAAACAATTCCTTGAAGCGCTCCTTATGCTTCACGCCAAAGCGCTGCTCTTCATCGATGACGACCAGGCCGAGATCCTTGAATTGGATGTCCTTGGAGATGACGCGATGCGTGCCGACGACGATGTCCAAAGTACCGTCCTTGAGATCTTTGACAATCTTCCGCTCCCGATCCTTCGGTGTCAGCCGGCAGAGCATTTCCACGGTCACCGGAAACTCGCTCATGCGCTCCCGAATGTTCAACCAGTGTTGCCGCGCGAGCACGGTCGTGGGCACCAGAATGGCGACTTGTTTGCCGCCCATCACCGCCTTAAAGGCGGCGCGAATGGCGACCTCGGTTTTG
>JAXMIV010000470.1:0-4937 GCA_034377045.1 Prosthecobacter sp.
AATTCCCTAACGGGCCGGTCTCACCAGAGACCGGCCCGTTTTGTTTTCGCCCTTGCCACGCCTCATCAATCTTTGTTATGCCACCTTGATACACCTTTGGTTATGCCCTCCTTGTTCAGCCAGCTTCGGTCCCTGCCCCGCGCCTTTTGGGTGTTGGCGGGGGCGACTTTTGTCAACCGGTTCGGGGTCTTCGTCTGGCCCTTCCTGACCATCTACATCACCCGCAACGGCAATACCGCGGCGCAGGCGGGCTTCGCCGTCGCTTCCTACTCGGTCGGTGGACTCTGTGCGGCCGGGCTGGGCGGGTGGCTGGCTGACCGGCTGGGCAGGAACGTCACCATGGCGCTGTCGGCGCTGGGCTGCGCGGTGTTCATGCTGGCGATGTCGCAATTCACCGACTGGCGCTGGCTGTGCCTGATCGCGTTTTGTGTCGGCCTGGCCAATGAGGCCGGCCAGCCGGCGGGCAGTGCCCTGCTCCAGGACATCGTGCCGCCGGAGCAGCGCGTGCTGGGGTTTGCCGTGCTGCGCTTTGCCGTGAATCTGGGCTGGTCCTTTGGCCCGGCCGTGGCCGGCTGGATGGCGAAGAGCTCCTTCTTCTGGCTGTTTGTCGTGGACGCGGCGACTTCCGCGTTCTTTGGCATCGTCGCCTGGACCTGCCTGCCACGCGGCCAGCGGACGGAGCGGCACCTGGCGGGCTGGGGCGTGGCCTGGGGATCGATCCGGCACAACCGGGCCTTCCTGGGACTGTGCGCCGCCTGCCTCTTCGGCTCCTGGATCTTCCGCCAAACGGCGACGACGTTTCCCCTGCACTTTGAGCGCAGCGGGTTGTCGTTGGACTGGCTGGGCGCGGTGATGGCGATCAACGGCGTCATGATCTGTGCCCTCGAGATCCTGCTGGCGAATGCGACCCGGGCCTGGCCCGTACGCCTGATGCTGGGGCTGGGTTATGTCATCATGGGCAGCAGTTTCCTGGTGTTGTTGGGCAGCAGCACGCTGACCGCGTTCTTCGTCACCATGATCGCCTTCACGGTCGGGGAAATGTTCGCCTTTTCCCGCCAGCAGGCCTATGCGGCCAGTCTGTCCCCCGACGACATGCGCGGCCGCTACTCCGGCTTCCTCAGCCTGGCCTGGGCACTGGGGGGCATCCTCAGTTCCGTGGGCGCCCTCGGCCTCTACGAAAGCAGCCCCGGCGGCGTCTGGGTGGTCACCGCCCTGTTGGGGTTGGTGGCGGCGGCGCTGATCTTCGCTGGAGGGAAACAGCGTTGATGAAGCGAGGGGGGCGTGCGCCTGTGTGCGTGTGTAGTCTTTAAGGTCTTTCTCTTTCTTGAGCCTTTCTCTTTATGTTGGCCCTCCGGTTGGCCCACTCGTTGGCCCGATGGTTGGCCGCGTTACGGTCCGTTACGGTTGGCGTGACAACTTCGGCGTTGATCGGGGCGATGGTTCGCTGCATCAGCTCTCATGCCCCGCCCTGCCCTGCTTTGTGATATTGGCAATGTCCTCGTTTCCTTCGATTTCAGCATCGCGGCGCGGCGGTTGGCGGAGTTGTGCCCCTTCCCTTTGGATTCGCTGCTGACCCGGCTGGAGGGGATTAAGGAGCCGTTTGAGGCGGGGGAGATGGACGATGCGGCGTTTGTGCAGGCGGCGACGGCGGCGATGGAGTTCCGCGGTACGGGCCGGGAATTCGAGGAGATCTGGTGTGCGATTTTTGCGGAAAACGCGGCCATGGAGGCGTCGCTGAGCGGGCTGGCGAGCAGGGCGCCGATGTTTCTGCTCTCCAACACCAGCGGCCTGCACAAGGACTACCTGCTGCGCAGCTTCCCCATTTTCCGCCACTTCCAGGACGGGGTGTATTCCTATTCCGCCCGCAGCAGCAAGCCGGAGGAGGGCATCTTTCGCCAGGCGATCGAGCGCTTTGACCTGGATCCGGCGCTGACCTTTTATGTGGATGATCTGGAGGCGAACATCACCACGGCGCGGCGGCTGGGCTTTGACGCCCATCTTTACGACCTCGGCCGGCACGGTGAATTTGAGCGGGCGCTGGCGGCATGGCGGGCGCGTCATGAAGCGGGTGAAGTCACCGGTTAAGTTTGACGGGTCAATCTCCCTGCCCTAGCAGTACCAGTCGTGCGTTTCACGCGTATGCAATCATGACGGCGTGCCAGCCCGATGCCCACCCCTATGAAATGTGATGTTTGCGAGAAAGAAGCCACCGTGTTCCTGACCCAGATTATCAATGGGCAGATGACCACGGTGAATCTTTGCGATACCTGCTCGAAGGCGAAGGGCGTGACGGACGAGACGGGTTTTGGGCTGGCGGAGGCGTTTCTCAGCCAGTCGGCGCCGGCGGCGGAGATGGAGTCGGAGTGCCCGGCCTGCGGGTTCACGGCGGCGCAGCTCAAGAAGATCGGCCGTATGGGCTGCCCGGAATGCTACGGCGCCTTTCGCGACGGCTTGGACAACCTGCTCAAGGCCATGCACAAGGGTACCCGGCATGTCGGCAAGGTACCGAAGCGGGTCGTTAGTGATGGCCATCTCCGCGGCAATCTCGGTCAACTCAGAGAAGACTTGGCCCTGGCGGTGCGTGAGGAGCGTTATGAAGACGCGGCGCGGCTGAAGGAAGAGATCAGCCGCCTGCAACAAAAACTGGTTTCAAACCCCTAATAAACATCACCATAGAATCGAACACTCGGCCCCTGATTGCTTTCCAAGTTAATTGACATGCGCTTCACCACACTCATTAAAAATCCCGCCGATTGGATGAAGGGCAGCGGATTGCATTCCGAGGTCGTGATGACGTCGCGGGTGCGGCTGGCGCGGAATTTGCGTGGTTTTCCCTTTCCGGGTTATTCGCCGGAGCGGGAGCGTGTGGGGCTTATGGAAATGGCGCGCCCGTGTGTGGAGGCGTTGCCGGAGATGAAGGACGGCTACAGCGAAGAATACACCGCGCTGAGCAAGATCCGCAAACAAGTCCTGGTGGAACGCCACCTGATCAGCCGTGAGCATGCCGCGCGGGCGGCGGGTTGCGCGGTGGTGGTGGACCGCAAGCAGAGCGTGTCCATCATGATCAATGAAGAGGATCATTTCCGTATCCAGGGCATCCGGGCTGGGTTGAATCTGCGCAGCGCCTTCCAACTGGTGGATCAGGTGGACACGGAGCTGGAATCGCAATTGCCCTATGCCTTTGATGACAAACTCGGCTACCTGACCGCCTGCCCGACCAACCTGGGCACCGGCATGCGCGCCTCGGTGATGCTGCACCTGCCGGCGTTGGTGCTGACGGACCAGATCAATCAGGTCATCAAGGCCGTGGGCAAGATCGGCCTGGCGGTGCGCGGCTTGTACGGCGAAGGCACGGAAGCCCTGGGCAACCTGTTTCAGATATCCAACCAGCACACCCTGGGTGAGAAGGAGTTGGAGATCATCGCACAGATCGAGAAAGTGATCGAAAGCGTGGTGCGCTCTGAGCTGAATGCCCGCCAGAAGCTGCTGGAGGACAATCCAACGATGCTGCGGGATCAGGTCGGCCGCGCCTATGCCGTCCTGCGGTACGCCCACATCCTGACCTCGAAGGAGGCGCTGAACCTGCTGTCCATGCTGCGCCTGGGGGCGGACCTGGACCTGGTGCCCAACTGCGACCGCAGCCTGCTGGACATGCTGCTGCTGGAAATCCAACCCGCCCACCTGCAACTGGACGCGGAACGGGAATTGTCGCCGGAAGACCGGGATGCGCGGCGCGCGGAAATCACCCGCCTGCGGTTGCAATCCCTCGACGGCCCAGCTAACTTTTCAACCAATAACCCTTCAGGGGAGAAATCCCCTGGTCCCGATGATGAATAATTTTACCCCACGCGCCCAACAGGTCCTGGCTCTCGCACGCAAGGAGGCGGACCGATTCAACCACAACTACGTTGGCACCGAGCATCTGCTCCTGGGCTTGATCAAGCTCGGGCAGGGTGTGGCCGTCAATGTGCTGACGAAGCTGGGGCTCGACCTGGAAACCGTGCGCATGCAGGTGGAGCAGCAGGTGGGCTCCGGACCTGAGACAAAGATGGTGGGCAACATCCCCTACACCCCGCGCGTGAAGAAGGTGCTGGCGCTGGCTTCGAAGGAAGCGAAGGCGCTCAACCACTCCTACGTTGGCACGGAGCATATCCTGTTAGGCCTGCTGCGCGAAGGCGAAGGCGTGGCCGCGCAGGTGCTGCGCAATCTGGACATCAATCTCGACAAGGCCCGCAACGAAATCCTCAAGGAGCTGGATCCAAACTTCAGCGCCCAGGAAGAGGAAGAAGAAGACGAGGACGGTGAACAGAGCGGCCAGGGTGGTGGTGGCGGCGGCGCTTCCAGCCAGGAGAAGAAAAAGAACGAGAAAACCCCTGCCCTGCGCGCCTTCGGTCGTGACTTGACGGAGATGGCGCAGAAAAATGAGCTCGATCCAGTGATCGGCCGCTCGGAAGAAATCGCCCGCGTCATTCAGATCCTCTGCCGTCGCACAAAGAACAACCCTGTCCTCATCGGCGAAGCCGGCGTCGGCAAGACTGCCATTGTTGAAGGCCTGGCCCAGGAAATCTCCAGCGGCAACGTGCCGGAGATTCTGCGCGACAAACGCGTCGTCACACTCGACCTCGCCCTCATGGTGGCGGGCACGAAGTATCGCGGCCAGTTCGAAGAACGCATCAAGGCGGTCATGGACGAAATCCGCCGCACGAAGAACGTCATCCTCTTCATTGATGAGCTGCACACCATCGTCGGCGCCGGTTCCGCCGAAGGCACGATGGACGCGAGCAACATTATCAAACCCGCGCTGAGCCGCGGTGAGATGCAGTGCATCGGCGCAACGACCCTGAACGAGTATCGCAAGTACATCGAAAAGGACTCCGCGCTGGAGCGGCGCTTCCAGACCGTGAAGGTCGAGGAGCCTTCCATTGAAGACGCGATCA
>JAXMIV010000471.1:0-2633 GCA_034377045.1 Prosthecobacter sp.
CGTGAGCAGCAGGTCATGAACGTAGAAACACCCGGCACAGCAAAAGCCGTCGCCACGCCCTTCGGGCACGGGCGATCCACAGTGTTGGCAGAGGGCGGGGGAAGCAGGCATAACGACAGTGTTTATCAATCAGGCGCCATGGCAGCACGACAACGCCCCTTCAGGCCCCAGCGTGCCCCGCAGCCGCCACGCCAGCAGGACCGCCGTCACCAGGGCCAGGCCACGCTGCATCCTTTTCATGGTCACAGGAGAAAGCCTGCCGCCTAGCCAATGAAGCTGAAACTGCGCCAGCGCCAGCAGTGGCAGCGTACCCAGTGCGAACGCCGCCAGGAAACCCGCGCCTTTCGTTGCCGATCCGTTCACCATCGCCAGCGCAAACATCAGGTAAAGCGGCCCGCATGGCAAGAGCGGTGTGACCAACCCGAGCGATGCCGCGCGCAGGCCGCTCTTCATCCGCATCGCCCGCGTCTGCAAGCGCCGCACCGTCGCACCCAGAAAGGCCGGCTTTGGCACATACTTGTCCAGGCCCATGCCCACCACCGCAAAGGCCACCACGATCATCCATGGCAAAAGGAGGCCGGCGCCGTGCTGAAAGAAACGCAGAGGCACTGTGCCAATCGCGCCCGCTGCCGCACCGACAAAGGCATAGGCAATCACGCGGCCGAGATGATAGAGACTGGTGTCGCGGAAGAAAGCGCTGCCGGAGCGCGAAGAGATCGCCCACGAACAGGACAGCGGGCCGCACATGCCCACGCAATGCAGGCTGGTCACCATCCCCGCCATGAAGGCTGCGGCCGTGGTGTCGATGCCGGTCATCGTGCACCTCCTGCTTGGGGGTTTTGCAGGACGACGCGCTCCACCTCGCGCGGCTGATGCTTCACCGCGAACACGACGAACTTGATGCTGAGCGCGACGAAAGCCAGATAGGCAATCCCGACCAGCAGCCAGGGCTTAGCGGATAAAGTCTTTCGGATTAAGAGGCACATCGTTTTTCAATCTTGGGTCAGGTCCTAAAAATTCCATGACGCGAGTCATGCTGGCATCGCCGCGCCGCGTGTTGATGACTTTGATCTGTACCGGAAATGGTCTGTCATAGGTGGCTTCCGGCAGGGTCAGCACCAGGGTCTTTTGCTCTTCAGCGAAGGGTGCCAGATGCATCTCCTGATCGAGACCGGTGGAGCGCAGGCCCGGTGGCAAGGCGCCGATGAGCTCGGTGCGGCAGATCACCGCCTCGTTGCGTTTGTTGATGACGCGAATGAGGAACTGATTCCGCACCTCGTGGTGGTCCAGGTAGAAAGGCGCACCCACCATGCGCACGGCGCTGGCACGCAGCGGGGTGATCGACATCGCCGCAGTGGCGAAGGCGCCCATGCCCGCGCATAACAAGACGGTGTAAAACCAGATGCGCGCTCGCAAATAGCGTGTCTTGCCGCCCTGGAGTCCGACCTGCGAGTCGTAGCGCACCAAACCCTGGGGACGATGCAGCTTGGTCATGATGTCGTTGCAGGCATCCACACAGGCTGCGCAACCGATGCATTCTAGTTGCAAGCCGTTGCGGATGTCGATGCCGGTGGGACACACCTGCACGCAGCGCCTGCAGTCCACACAATCGCCCACAGCACCAGCGGACGCCCTCGCTTTGCCTCTGGGTTCGCCGCGGCGGCTGTCATAACCGATCACCACGGAATGCTCATCGATCAGAGCCGATTGCAGACGGCCGTAGGGACAAAGGATGATGCAGAATTGTTCGCGAAACCAACTGAAGGCGAAGTACAGCGCCACGGTGAGAAAGGCGACCATTCCAAACGCCAGCAGATGCTCCCGCGGCGGTCCCTGCATCATTTCGTACAGCTTCTTCAGCGGCACGAAGTAGCTCAGAAAGATATGCGCGATGACCGCGGAGATCGCCAGATAACTTCCGTGCTTCAACCCCCGCCGCGCGGCCTTCTTCCAGCCCCAAACGGCGGCATCCAATTGCCTGCGCGCGGGAGCATCGCCGTCGACCCACCGCTCCACCCGGCGGTACACATGCTCGAGAAATACGGTGTAGGGGCAGGCCCATCCACACCAAATCCGGCCAAAGAGCGCCGTGACATAGAAGAGGCCGAAGGCAACGCCCGTGATCAGAAAAAACGCCACCCACAGATCCTGAGTCGCCAGCGTCAGCCCGAAGAAATGAAAGCGCCTTTCCTGCACATCGAGAAACACCGCCGGCCCGCCGTTGATGGTGATCCACGGCAGGACCACGTAAACGATCAGCAGCACCACCGCCACAAGGCGCCGCCACCGCGTCAGAGGTCCCTTCACATCCGCCGGATGCAGAAACCGCCGCGATCCATCAACGTCGATGGTCGAGAGAGTGGCGAGTGTGGGGACATTCATGGAAGTGTTACAGAAGTTGCCGCTACCGTGAAGCGCTGCTGCGAAGCGGAGAATCAACAGCAAGCTTCACCGGCTCATCCTGCTGGTGCTTGCTCAGGACAAAGGCGACGACTTCGATGACCCGTTGCTGGCCGAGCTGCGGCTCCCACGGCGGCATGCCTTTGGTGACGTCGGGTGATCCCTTGCGCACCACGGTCAGCACCTGCAGGGGCTGGCCACCGTGTTTCCACTCGCCATCGTTCAGCGGCAAC
>JAXMIV010000472.1:0-7034 GCA_034377045.1 Prosthecobacter sp.
CTCCATCGTCCTTGTCAGCCAGGGCTTCGATCTGGGTACCCAGGGCGGCTTCCCGGGTCTTCAATTCGTGATTCTTCGGGTAATTGGACGCTGCCCAGATCAGGATGGAAATGCCAAAGATGATCGTGCCCGCGCGCACCAGGAACAGTTTCGCCCGCTGCCAAACGTGCAGCAGGATGGACCTCACGGCCGGCATCTTGTAGGTGGGCAATTCCAGGATCATGGGGGAATTCGCCCCTTTCATAATGCCCTTGTTGAACAGCCAGGCAAAGAAGAAGGCCCCAAAGGTGCCGAGCGCATACAGACCGACCATGACACCCGCCTTGGCGAACAACGAAACTTGGCCCGGCATGAGGGCGCTGATCAGCAACAGGTAAACCGGCAGGCGCGCGGAACAACTCGCCAGCGGCACGATGAGGATGGTGATGAGGCGGTCTTTGGGGCTGTCAATTGTACGCGCGGCCATCACGCCGGGAACGGCGCAGGCATAGGAACTGAGGAAGGGCAGGAACGATTTGCCATTCAAGCCGACGAGGCTCATAACCCGGTCCATGATGAAGGCCAGCCGCGCCATGTAGCCCGTGTCCTCCATGATGCCGATGAAGAAGAACAGGATCAGAATCTGCGGCAGGAAGATGACCACACCGGCGACACCGCTGATCGCGCCATCCACAATTAAGTCGCGCAAATCGCCCGCAGGCATGACGTTCCCCACCCAGCCGCCCAGCGCTGAGAAGCCCGTCTCGATCCAACCCATGGGCCCTTCCGCGACTTTGAAGATCAGATAGAAGATCAGGCACAAAACGGCCAAGAGGCAGACGGCGCCCCCCACGGGATGCAGGAAAATCTTGTCCAGTTTGGTGCTCAGGCTCGGCAGTTCCTGATCAGGCCGTTTCAGCACCGCGTGCGTGAACTTTTCAATGGCCTCGTAGCGGGCGGCGACAAGCTGATCCTCCCAACCCGGGAAGGCCTTTTCCACCCGCGCCCGGCCTTCGTGCACGAGTTGCATGTGCTCATCCTGAATGCCGTAGTGCAGCGGATCGTGATCGGACAACAGGTACAGGGGCTCCAGCAGCGTCGCCTTGGAGTGAACGGCGCCGGCGGCGACGAGGGCATCGCGGCTGCTGCTGAGAGCTTCGCGGATGTCTTTGGGCAACGGCGCGGAGTGCCAATTCGGCGGTGGCAGATTCTCGCGGCTGATGGCCACCTTGAGGTCTAACAATCCCTTCCCCGTGGTCGCCTGCGTGGTCACCACTGGCACCCCAAGGACTTCGGACAGCTTTTTCACGTCGATACGCCAGCCTTTTTGTTCGGCCACATCGATCATGTTCAGCACCAAAATGGTGGGCAGCCCGAGTTCCAGGATCTGGGTGGCCAGGTACAGATTGCGCTCCAGATTCGAGGCATCGACGATGCAAATGACGCGATCTGGGCGGGGTGTGTCCGTGCGGCGGCCTAACAAAACATCCCGCGCCACGGCCTCATCAGGACTGCGCGCATTCAGGCTGTAGGCGCCGGGCAGATCGATCAAACGCAGCTTCTTGCCATGCTGGGAAACGCATTCCCCGATCTTCTTCTCGACGGTGACGCCGGGGTAGTTCGCCACCTTCTGTTTCAACCCGGTGAGCAGGTTGAAAAGGGTGGATTTCCCGGAGTTCGGGTTGCCGACAATGGCCAGGAGCGGCACGGCGGCGGAGGGGGACGGGCGTACCGCGGGAGAAGCGACAACGGCACTCATCCGACAAAGGGACCTATTTCGATGTGAGCAGCCTCGTGATTGCGCATGGCGATGTTGGACCCGCGCACGCGAATTTCGATGGGTTCTCCCAGGGGCGCCCGCCGGATCATCTCCACCCGCGTCCCCGGAACCAGGCCCATCTCACGCAGGCGGGTCAGACCGTGAAGGCCGGTGGGCATGGCACGTATCACCGCCCCGCTGCCGACGGGGAGTTGAGCGAGAGTGAGAGGAAGAGACATGGGGAATGAAACTGAGACGCGTTCGCAGCGAGTCAGGTTAGAGGATTCTACGGGCATTGCAAACTTTCCTTGCGACCGAGTCGCAAAAGAGAGGGCGCATCTTGCCGCCCGAAACACCCGCCTTTCACGCTATTCTTGGGGCGCGGCGGCCTCCCGACCGAGCTTTTTCAGGTACTCGAAGCCATACAGGCCGGTATTGTGACCGTCGCTGAAGTCAAACTGGACGGCATAACCGCCGATGATGCGCCAGTTTCGGACAGTGACCCCGGGGTAGGTTTTCTGGTCGCTGCCACCGATCTTGCGACCCATGAGGTCCCTCTCTCCGGTAGTCTCCGCACTTGGGGACCAGGCGCGCAGCTTTTCCGTGGGGATGTAGTCCTCACTGCCGTCCTCCCAGAGGATAGCCAATTCGTTGCCGATTACCTCAAGCCGTTTCGGGGCATTCATGGTCAGATTCAGCGGGGTGGGTACGAAGAAGGGACGCCATGCGGGCGTCCCTTCCTGAAATTCGGCATGCGACCCGCGGATTACCGCGAGTACAATTCGACGACGAGCTGCTCGTTGGCGATCGGGTTGATCTCTTCACGAAGCGGCGGGCGATTGACCGTTCCGGTCATCTTGTCGCGATCCACAGTCATCCAGTCCTGCGCGGGGGTGCCCAGGGTCATTTCCAGAAACCGACCGACCAACTGCTGGGAGCGCGGAGTGGCCTTGGCGACGACCACGTCACCTGGTTTCGCCTGGAAGCTGGCGATGTTGACGATCTTGCCATTCACGGTGATGTGGCGATGGCTGACGAGCTGGCGGGCGGCAAAGCGGGTGTTGGCGAAGCCCATGCGATAGACCACATTGTCCAGGCGCAATTCCAGCATCTGCAGGAGGTTTTCACCGGTCACGCCCTTGCGGCGCTGAGCTTCGGCGAAGAAACGGCGGAACTGCTTTTCGAGCACGCCGTATTGAAAGCGCAGCTTCTGCTTTTCGGCCAGGGCGACCCCGTATTCCGAGACCTTGCGGCGCGCATTGCGCACACCGTGCTGTCCTGGGGGAAAATTGCGGAGTTCGAGAGCCTTTGAAGGACCGAAAAGCGCGACGCCAAAGCGGCGGGCGATCTTTTCACGGGGACCAGTGTAACGTGCCATAGAGGGGGTAAAACGGAAAAGAGATTAGACGCGGCGGGCTTTCGGGGAACGGCAACCGTTGTGGGGCATCGGGGTCACGTCCTTGATGACGCTGACTTCCACACCCAGGGCCTGAACGGCACGGACAGCGGATTCACGGCCGGAGCCGGGACCACGAAGACGAACTTCAACCTCGCGCAAGCCATGCCCCATCGCCTGGCGGCAGGCATCCTGGGCGACGACCTGGGCGGCATAGGCGGTGCCTTTGCGGGAACCGCGGAAGCCCATCTTGCCGGAGGAGGACCAGCCGATGACATTACCGACCTTGTCGGTGATGGTGACCATCGTGTTGTTGAATGTGGCGCTCACGTGGACGATGCCGGAATGAACATTCTTGGAACCTTTGGCCTTGATGACCTTGGGCGCTTCCGCGCCTTCGCCACCGATTTCGAGCCAGACGCTCTGGGAAACCGCGCGATCACCACCCGCAGGGGCGGCAGGAGCGCCGGGGGCGCCAGGGGCAGGAGGAGCGCCAGGAGTAGCGGGAGCACCGGGGGCGGCAGGAGTGGCGGGAGCACCGGGGGCGGCAGGTGCGGGGGCAGTCGCCGCCGGAGCGGGCGCGGCAGCCGCAGCTTCAGGAGCCGCCTCGGGAATCGTGTTTTCGTCAGCCATACAGATAATCTTGAAAATCCTTCTCTTTCAGTTCGCGGTGTTAGACCTTGCCCTTCTTGGCGCCTGGGTTGCGCTGAGCGCCGACCGTCTTGCGGGGACCCTTGCGGGTGCGGGCGTTGGTGTGCGTGCGCTGACCATGAACCGGCAGGCCACGGCGATGACGCTGACCACGGTAGCAGTTGATGCCCAGGATGCGCTTCATGTGCATCTGGATCTCACGGCGAAGGTCGCCTTCGATCACGATCTTCATGCCCTGGATCACCTGGGTGATCTGAGAAATCTGTTCGTCCGTCAACTCGCCTGCGCGGAGGTTGGGATCAATTTTGGTGGCCGCGAGAATCTTGCGGCTCTGGGGAAGACCGATGCCATAAATATAGGGCAGCGAGTATTCGATCTTCTTTTCGTTCGGGATTTCGACTCCAAGTAGGCGTGCCATAACGGAAGGTGCTAATTAAAAAAGGTAAGTTGAATCAACCCTGACGCTGCTTGTGGCGGGGATTCTTGCAAACGACGCGGACCACGCCTTTGCGGCGGATGACGCGGCAAAGCTCGCAAATGGCTTTTACTGAAGGACGAACTCGCATATGATCGGGGGGAATGGGGATTCCTCCGGCGCGGGCCGGGGAGCCGAAAGGACTAACACATCTAAAAAGCCGTGCAAACCGGTTTTTTAACTTTTCTCAGGGGTTCGGCATGCGCTAGTCTGCCTTCCATGAGGCGGTCTTTTTTGATAATTCTCCGTTTGCGTGAATATTTGAACCGGCTAGAGCGCCTCATTCCACACTCACCCACCCCATGAAATCCATCGCCTTATCCCTACTCGCGGCTGTCAGCATCACCTCCTGCGCCACCGGTCCTAACGCCCAAACGGGCACCGTCGTCGGAGCCCTTGGCGGCGCCGCGGTCGGCGGCATCATCGGCAACCAGAGCGGCCGCGGCCTGGAAGGCGCTGCCATTGGCGCCGGTCTCGGGGCCCTGGGCGGCAACGCCATCGGCAATGCCCAGGACCAGCGCAATGCCCAGTACTACGATCAGCAGGGCTACCCCCGTCGCCGGCCAACGGGCTATTATCCGAACGGCCAGCCTTACTACGGCCCGCGGTATTAAGCTCAATCCATCGGTTTTTCCCAACGGCGCGTCTGGCATCCAGGCGCGCCGTTTGCATTTGCATTTGCAACTGCTGGCCTTCTCCGCTATTCCCGCCGCCGATGCTTCCCACCATTGCCCCCGCGGTCCGGTTCATACGCGAAAACAGTTGGTCCGTGATCTGGCGCGAATTTATGCGGCGCGACGCGCATCCGTTCCTGCAATTCGTGAAGTACGGCTTTTGTGGCGTGGCGGCCGCCATCGCTCACAACGGCATCGTCACCCTCCTGGCCATAACCATCTTTCCCGCCGGCAAGGGCATGCTTGTGGATGGGCAGGTACTGGATGAAGCGGTGCGAAACCGCCACCTGCTCCTCAACAACAGCATTGCCTGGCCTTTCGGCACGTTAGTGGCCTATTTCCTGAACATCGCCTTCGTCTTCACCCCCGGTCGGCACAGCAAGGGGGTCGAGTTCGGCCTGTTTACCGTGGTCAGCGCCATTGGTTTCTTTCCCGGCATCTTCGTCGTGAACTGGCTGGCCGGCCACCTTCACCTGCCCTCCACCGTGGCCCAACTCGGGTTCATCATCACCTCTGTCATCGTCAACTTCCTCTGTCGGAAGTTCATCATCTTTAAAGGTTAGGCCGAAAGCCAGGCGCCAATGGCAATAATGACTTCCAGGCGCTGCGCCTCGGTCAATTCTCCGTAAATCGGAATGCTGAGCACTTCCTCCGCCATGCGGTGCGACACGTCGCAGCCCGTGCGGGAACTTTCCGGGAGATTCGCGAAGCAGGGCTGCTGATCCAAAGTCAGCGGATAATAAATCTCGCAACCGATACCGGCCTTTTGCAGATGATCCCGCAGGCTGTCGCGGCCACCACCGAGCAGCCGGATCGTGTATTGATTCCAGATGTGCGTGTTGTGCTCGTAAGCTACTGGTAGAATGATGCGAGCATCCTGGGCGGCCTCCGGCTTCGCCTGAACGACGCCGGGCAGTTTCAGCAATTCGCGGGTGTAGTGCGCCGCATTGCGCTGGCGATCGGCCGTGTATTCCGCGTAGCGCTTCACCTTCACGGACAGCAGCGCGCATTGTATCGTGTCCATGCGGAAATTTCCGCCGACAAAGTGGTGATAATATTTGGGCTTCGAGCCATGCACACGCAGCACGCGCGCCTGCTCGGCCAACGCATCGTCATTGGTCACCAGCATGCCGCCGTCACCAAAGCCGCCGAGATTCTTGCTGGGGAAAAAGCTGTACGCGCCGAAGTCACCCATCGTGCCGCAGCCGCGACCTTTGTATTCTGCACCGATCGCCTGGGCGCCGTCTTCGAGGACGCGCAGGCCCTTCTCCCGCGCCAGTTCCATGATGGGGTCCATATCCGCGCTCTGGCCAAAAAGATGCACCGGGATGATGGCCTTGGTGCGCGCAGTGATCTTCGCCCGCGCATCCGCAACATCCATGTTGAAGCAGGTGCGATGAACGTCCGTAAACACCGGCACTGCCCCCAAACGCGAAACCACGCCCGCCGTCGCAAAGAAGGTGAAGGCCGGGCACAGCACCTCATCGCCTGCCCCAATATCCAGGGCCATCAGGGCGAGCAGCAGCGCGTCCGTGCCGGAAGAAACCGCCAGCGCGTGTTTGACGCCCACCATCGCCGCGACTTCTTTTTCAAACGTCTCCATCTCCGGCCCCATGATGAACCGCCCGTGCCTCAGGACCTGCGTAAACGCGGCCTGCAATTCAGGTTCGAGCGGATGATTCTGGGCGTTGACGTCAAGGAGTGGGACTGGCATGGCGGAAAGGTTGGCGCAAGTTCAAGAGACTGGGCGGCTGGTCAAGAGGGCAAGGAGAGAGGAATCTCCGGCAGAACAGACGCAGCGGTTCTTTGGCAAACTGGTTCCTCAAGCCTCGTATGACAGGATCATGCGAATTCACCAAGCCGTCCTCCCCCTGCTCCTTCTGGCATCGATCCTCCTGCAAGTCGAATCGCGGGGCCAATCGCCTGCGCCGATTCCCGCGCCAGCGGGCACACCCGCACCGGAGCCAGGGTCCGCCACGGACGCGCCCGCCCTGCCGGTGGAGCGCCATCTGGCAGCCGGTGGGCAGGGTTTCTTTCCGGTGGCTCTCCGGCTTAAAGATGAGCGCATCGCCATCGTGATGCGCGGCGGCGGTCCCCACC
>JAXMIV010000473.1:0-4511 GCA_034377045.1 Prosthecobacter sp.
CCCTCACAAGCCCCTGACAGCTCGTCCGCCGGAAACCCGAATGGGCAAAGGCAAGGGTTCCCCGGAATACTGGGTGGCGGTGATCCTTCCAGGTCACATGCTGTTTGAAATCTCCGGCGTTAACGAAGCCACCGCGCGTGAGGCCTGCCGCCTCGCCGCCAACAAGATCGGCTTCCGAACCCGTTTCGTCACCCGGCAGGCTTCCCATTAATTCATTCCACCCGCCAACCCGATGAAGATCAAAGAACTCCGTGAGCTGAACGTGGATGAACTTTCCACCCGCCGGCGCGAATTGCGCCAGGAAATGCTGAACTTGCGCGTCCAGCAGCAGAGCGGCCAGCTCGAGAACCCCGCACGCCTGAGCTTGCTCCGCCGTGAAGTCGCGCGCATTGAGACCCTCATCGCCGAGCGCGGCCGCAAGGCAGTGAAAGCCTGAGACCCATCGGACAAGCAAACCCTTTTATTAGAGAACAGATCATGAGCGAGGCAGCAACCGCAGAAATAACACCCGTGAAGGCCCCCGTGGCCAAGACCCGCGTCGGCATGGTGGTGTCTGACAAGATGAACAAAACCATCGTGGTCGAAGTGGAGCGCCGTGTGCCGCATCCACAGTTCAAGAAGATCATCCGCAAGACCTCCAAGTTCTATGCCCATGACGAGCAGGAACAAGCCAAGGTGGGCGACAAGGTGCTCATCTCGGAAACCCGCCCCATGAGCAAACTCAAGCGCTGGACCCTGGTGGAAGTGCAGAAGCACTAGTTCCGGAAACGGAAGACCGATCAATCAATCAATCTGAGGAGTAAGAGCTTATGTTACAGATGGAATCATCAATCCCGGTGGCCGATAACACCGGCGCCCGTGTCGCCAAGATGATCGGCGTGCTGGGTAAGAAGAACAGCCGGTTTGCCTATATCGGCGATATCATCACCGCGCACATTCGTGAATCAACGCCCACGGCGGCCGTGAAGAAGGGCGAAGTCGTCCGCGCCGTCGTCGTCCGCACCGCGCACCCCATCCGCCGCAGCGACGGCTCCATCCTCCGCTTTGATAAGAACGCCATTGTCATCATCGACAAGGACAATAACCCGCGCGGCAGCCGCATCTTTGGCCCAGTGGCCCGTGAACTGCGCGACAAGAATTTCATGAAGATCGTTTCCCTCGCCCCCGAAGTGCTATGAGCCGAATCAAGACCCACGTCAAAAAAGGTGATCGTGTCGAGGTGATCTCCGGCGCCTATCGCGGTGCCCAGGGCACGGTCACGCAAGTGCAGCCCGCCAAGAGCCGTGTGCTCATCGAGGGCGTCCGCATGATCAAGAAGGCCACCCGGCCCAGCCAGGACCGCCCGAACGGCGGCATCGTTGAAAAAGAAGGCCCCATCCATATTTCCAACGTGAAAATCGTTGCGGAGAAGGAGAAGCCAAAAGCCAAGGCGACCAAGAAGAAGGTTGCAAAGAAGAAGTAGCTCCCCAACTTGCCTCCCCCTCTGATCCCGTTCCGCCACCCGGTGGAGCCCCCAGAGGAAAGGAGGCGCAGCCAAAACTGAGACAATGGAATACGTACTACAGAAACTCTACAGCGAGAAACGCGAGCAGCTCAAAACGCAGCTCGGCCTCGCCAACATCCATCAGGTCCCGCGCCTGGAAAAGATCGTCATCAATTGCTCCGTCGGCTCCCAGAGCGAACGCAAGCAGTCGATCGAAGATGCCGTCAATGAAGTGACGATGATCACCGGCCAGAAGCCCGTCATCACCCTCAGCAAGAAGGCCATTGCGAATTTCAAGCTGCGTGCCGGTGAAGCCGTCGGCGTCAAAGTCACCCTGCGTGGCCGCCGCATGTACGACTTCATGATGCGCCTGGTGCGCACCGCCGTCCCCCGTATCCGCGACTTCCGCGGTGTGGCTCCTCGTGCTTTTGACGGCCGTGGCAACTACACTCTCGGCATCACCGACCAGTCCATCTTCCCTGAGATCGAACTGGACAAGGTCAAGCGCACGCTCGGCTTTGACATCACCTTTGTCACCTCCACCAACAGCGACGATCACGCCCGTGAATTGCTGCGCGTGCTGGGCATGCCGTTCCGTGGGAAAACTCAGAATCCAGCGAAGAAAGCTGAAGCTGAAGACAACGCTGAGGCTGCCGCCGCCTAAATTTCAACTGCAACGTCCGCCTCGCACGAGCCATGACCGATCCGATTTCCGATTACCTTACACGCATCCGCAACGCAGCCGCCGCCGGCCAGGAGCAGGTGTTGGTGCCCTTTTCCCGCATGAAGTCCGAACTCTCCCGCATTCTGCAGGAAGAAGGCTACATCTGGGGCTATGAAGTTGATACCACGGGTGCGCACCCAAAACTCAAACTGAAGTTGAAGTACCAGGACAAGGCCCCGGTCATTCGCAACCTCAAGCGCATCAGCAAGCCAGGCTTGCGCAAGTATGTTTCGTGCGACGAGATCCCCCGCGTTCTGGGCGGTCTCGGCATCTCCATTCTGTCCACCTCCCGCGGCATCATGACTGGCAATCGTGCCAAGAAATCCAAGGTGGGCGGCGAACTTTTGGCCCAAATCTGGTAAAGGAGAACCCCATCATGTCACGCGTCGGTAAACAACCCATCACTCTACCTGACAAGGTCTCCATTAAATTGGGCGCTGATCGCAGCGTCCTCGTGGAAGGCCCGAAAGGCAAACTCAACTGGACTCTTCCGGAAGGCATCAACGTCGCCACGGAAGGCAAGGAAATCTCCGTCACTCGCCTGAGCGAAGATCGCAAGGTTCGCGCCATGCACGGCACCTCCCAACGCCTGATCGGCAATATGGTGGAAGGCGTCAGCAAAGGTTATAGCAAGAACCTGGAAATTCACGGCGTCGGTTTTCGTGCCGCGGTTAAGGGCAATGTCATTGACCTGAACCTGGGCCAGTCCCACCCCCGTCTGCACCCCATTCCCGCCGGCGTCAAAGTGACGGTGGCGGAAAATACCAAGATCGCCATCGAAGGCATCGACAAACAAGTGGTCGGCCAGCTTGCCGCCGACATCCGCGCTTATTACCCGCCAGAGCCTTATAAGGCGAAGGGCGTGCGTTACGCGGGCGAACAGATCCGCCGCAAGGCGGGCAAGAGTGTCAAATAACCTTCTGGGAGATAAGTCATCATGGCCGCGAAAAATCGCAAACTCACACGTCAGCGCATTCATGCGCGCATCCGCCGCTCCCTCAGCGGCACTCCGGAGCGCCCGCGTCTGGCCGTTTACTTTTCCAACACCAACGTTTACGCTCAATTGATCGACGACACGACTGGCAAGACCATCGTCTCCGCCTCCACCAAGGAGAAGGGTTTTGGCGGCAGCCGTGCCAATGTCGAAACCGCCACCACGGTGGGACAGACGGTCGCTGAGCGCGCTTTGGCACAAAACGTCACCCAGGTCGTCTTCGACCGCGGCGGTTTCTTTTATCACGGCAAAGTGAAAGCGCTGGCCGACGCCGCTCGCGAAAAAGGGCTGAAGTTTTAATCCTCGAAGTTTCCTACTATGGCAGAAGCAACAAGAAGTTCCTCAGATGGTGATCGTCCGGATTCCATCGAGAAAGTAGTGCATATCAACCGATGCGCCAAGGTCGTTAAAGGTGGCCGCCGGTTCAGCTTCAGCGCTCTCGTGGTGGCTGGTGACCAGCAGGGCAAGGTCGGCTGTGGATTTGGCAAGGCCAACGAAGTTTCTGACGCGATCAAGAAGGCCACCGAGTCTTCGCGCAAAAACATGAACCGCGTGCACCTCAACAACAACACCATCCCTCACGAGGTGATCGGTGAGCATGGCGGCGGCTGCATCATGCTGAAGCCCGCTTCCCCCGGTACTGGCATCATCGCCGGTGGCGGTGCTCGCGCGGTGCTTGAAGCTGCCGGTGTGAAGGACGTGATCGGCAAGTCGCTGGGTTCCAGCAACCATGCCAACGTCGTCAAGGCGACCCTCGCCGCCCTCGCGCTGCTGCGCCCGAAAGATGAAATCCTCCGCGCCCGTGGCAAGGAGATCAAAGAGAAGAAGGCTCTCTAATCCCGCAACCCTCCGAATTTTAGCGACATGCAACTCCAAGACGTCAAACCTCGCCCCGGCGCGAAGAAGCGCCGCAAGCGCATCGGCTGCGGCGAAAGCTCCGGCCACGGCAAGACCTCCGGCAAAGGGCACAAGGGTCAGAAGGCTCGCGCTGGCGCGGGCATCCGCCCTGGCTTTGAAGGTGGCCAGATGCCCCTTCACCGCCGCCTGCCCAAGAAGGGCTTCAGCAACGTCCAATTCCGTGATGTCTATGAAGTCGTCAATGTCGGTTCGCTGAATGATGTCTTTGAAGACGGCGCTGTGATCAACGAAGCCAGCCTTCGGGAAAAGGGCCTCGTCAATCGCAACTGCGATGCCATCAAGATCCTCGGCACCGGTGACCTGACCCGCAAGCTCACCATCGAGATCGCCAAAGGGCCGGTCAAAATGACCCCTTTCCTTAAGAAGCAGAAGCAGCGCCTCATCGATCTGCG
>JAXMIV010000474.1:0-4766 GCA_034377045.1 Prosthecobacter sp.
TTTTGTCGGTCTTGGGCATCTTGCCCTTGCGGACAAGGTCGAGCAGCAGGCTTTGATGAGCATCACCCGCCATCGTCGCGGGTGATGAAGCGTGCCAGGCGCACATCGAGGTCACCTTTCTTTTTGCCGCTCTCGCCGTGGCACTGAAAGCAATAGGTCTTCAAGATGGGCCGCACATCCTTCTCAAACGTGCGCACGGATTCCGCCGCGGCCGGGAGACCCGCGAAGAGGCAGATGGCGAACAACCTGGGGATGCGCCGAACCATGACAAACGGTACTACCCGCGGTCAGGGGCGGTCCTTGCAACGGAGGTCAAGGAGGGTCCAACTGGCGCATGCAAAAGCTAGGGAGCCACGGAAATTGAATACGTGCCATCTTGAGGCGGGACATGGAAGAGGAGGGCGGAGGCGTTTTCGACCTGAGCGGGAGTGGTGGGGAGTGCGGCGCCTTGGGAGTCTTTGATGAGGAGCTTTTGAGAGGCCCAGGCGGCGGGTGGTGCTGCCTCGATCGTCAGGGGCTGATCGTAGAGAGCGGCATCGACGGGGCAGGTGAGTTGAAAGGTGAGGTGGCGGGCATCGGAGGTGAGGAGGGTGAGCTTGGCGGCGTTACGTTCGGTTTGATACTTGTAGATGTCCGCCATGCCGGCGATCCAGAGACTGGCGGCGTTTTGTTTGGCGATTTCCATCGCGGCGCGGAAGTTTGCCTCGCTGCTGCTGAGGCCGTCACCGATGTAGTGGTAATGAATGCGGCACCAGAGGCCGCGCTGAATGTGCTGTTGGAGAATGCGGCGGAAGTTTTCGACACGATTGCCGTAGCTGTCATCCATGCCGGTGGAGTTTTCCGAAGCATCGAATTGCTGATAAGTATCCAGGTAATGACGCAGGGTGTGGGTGGTTTCCCAAAGCGTGCCGCCGCCGAGATTGAGGGCCATGAGTTTGCTTCGGTTGGGCGTCAGTTTCCAGATCGCGCGCGCGGCCTCGCCGATTTCAGCTTCCATGTCAGCGTCACCCAAAGCGCCGCGATGATGGGCGGAATGATTGGCCAATTCGTGATCGCCTTGTTTGGAAAGAGCCTCCCATTCGGGCAGATGTTCCTGGAAGTCCGAGGTGCGGCGGCTGCCGGGCTCCACGGCGCCGGGATTGATCATGAAGGTGCCGCGAAAGCCGTACTCACGGAGGATGGGCACGGCTTTGGTGAGCTGGGTGGGATGCGAGTCATCAAAACGAATGCTGAGCGCGGCCGTGCGGCCATCGTGCCATTTGGCGATGCGCATGCGGAGGCCGGTGGCGCTGTCCTGGATGGCGCGGTCCTTGTCCGAGGTGGGTTTTGGCCAGCCACCGGGAGGCGGAATGGCCTGAATGAAACATGTCGTTAGGCCGGCGGGCAGGGGAATGAGCATGTTGAACCACTCGATGCCGGTGCGTCGAACGAGAAGGGTCTTGCCGGTGGCATCCCGCACTTCGACATCGGCAAAGGGCCAGGCATTCGGGCCGCTGGATGGAAGTTCAACACCGAGGATCAGGGGCTTCGTTTCGCCGTTGGCCTGGAGGTCGACGCGCAATTTGAAAGGTTCGAGGCGTTGCACCTGGGTGACCGCGGGGCCGTGGTAGTCATTGAGGCCGACCTTTGCACCCCCAAGATCTGCCGCCTGTGTGGCGGCAGCGATAAGGGCCAGGAGGAAGATGATTGAATTGCGGATAGGCGGACTTTTCATCACGGCTGATTTAGGCGGAGTTTCACAAACTCAAAGGCCTTTCGATAGGCTTCTTTGACTTGTTCGGGATCGGCGCCGGCGAGGCCGTGCTCGGCGTTGGGGATTTCGTAAAACTGAAAGGGGACGCCATGCCGAATGAATTCGGCTTTCATCAGTTGCGATTGTTCGACTGGAACATCGGTGTCCGCGGCACCGTGAATGAGGACGGTTGGCGGATACTTCGCGGTGACGTTTTTGAGCGGCAGGAAGGGGATGATCTTCTCCGGCTCGCGCTGGGGATCGAAGCCGGAGATCGTTTGCGACCATGCGCCGGTCTGGCGGCCGTAGAGGTAAATCATGCCGCCATCGCTTTTGCGTTCGCGGGAGTCGGAGACAGGCGGCCCGCCGAGTTGGCTCGCGGCTTCGGCGGCGCTGATCTTCTTTTGGTTATGCCGGGAATGCGGACTGGGCTTGGTGGCCCAATCGCTGAGAGTCTCGCCATAACCCCAGAAGGCGAGCAACACGCGCGGGGCAGGTTGGACGCGGAACCCCGCGGCCAGCGTGAGGAAACCACCCGCTGAGCCACCGGTCACGGCGATGCGCTGAGGATCAATGGCGAAGCGTGCCGCGCCTTCGCCACGCAACCAGCGGAAGGCGTCCTCGATGTCGCTGATGATGGCGGGAAACGTCGACTCAGGGGCGAGGCGGTAGTCGATGGAGATTAGCGCGTAACCGTTGCCGGCAGCGAAATCGCGCACGTGCGCCGGAATGCTTTCGCGGTGCCCATTGATCAAGCCGCCACCATGAATCCAAACGACCGCAGGCCTGGGTTTGGTGGCGCCCTCGTGGAAGACATCGGCTTTGATCTCAAGACCGTCGATCTTCTTGTAAACCACCGTCTCTTTGACGATCTCCGCAGTGTGGGCGAGCGGCGCGGCAAGGCCGAGGCAGGCGGTGATGAACCAGGTGAGGCGATGGCACAGGCGTGCGGTAACAGTCATAGAGAGGTGTAACGGACCACCGGCGCGGACATTTCGCTGACAACCGACATTTGCCACGCTGCCGCAGTTGGCTAATCTGAAGGCGGATTCAACCCCGACACAGCATGAACAAGGTGAATACAAACGAGATGGCCGAGATGACCTGGGCTTCGCCGAAAGGCAAGTTTGCCGGGGCGGGCAAGGAGGTCTCGGAGGCTTTGGGCCGCAAGCCGACCTCCACCGACTTGAAGGAGCGGCATCCCTTTGATGTGGAGATCCTGCGCGTGCCGCCGGGGAAGACGCCCTACCCGTATCACTCGCATAGCGCGCAGTGGGAATTTTATCATGTGATCTCAGGCACGGGAATCATCCGGCATGAGAAAGGCAATACAGCGATTGTGGCGGGTGATGCGTTTATCTTTGAACCCGATCAACCACACCAGATCATCAACGACAGTGCTGAGGATTTGATCATGTATGTCGTGGCGGATAACCCGATCGGTGAATCAGGGCACTATCCGGATAGCAACAAATGGGTCGTGCGTTCGCCGGAGAAACGGCTCGTCAGTTCGGAGGGGATGGAGTATTATGAGGGGGAGGAGTGACGCCCAGTTCAGAGCGGCGAGTTGTCGCCTAACCAGACGTGTTTTACGCGGAGGGTGGGTGTGAGGAGTACGAGATCGGCGCGTTTGCCTTTTTCGAGGCTGCCGATTTCATGGGCGATGCCGAGGTGTTCCGCTGGAGTGAGGCTGGCCATGCGGATCAATTCCCAAAGGGGAGCCTTGGTTGCGGCCTTCATCGTGCGGACCATGTGATCCATGCCGACGGAGCTGCTGCCGAGCCCGCCCGTGAGGGTGCGGCTGACTTTGCCGTCGTGGGTGATGTCATTGCCGGTGTTGATATTGCCGATTTTGTATCGGCCCACCGGCATGTCGACGGCGCGGCTGGAATCGGTGACCAGAAACAGGCGCTTTTGGCCGAGCATGCGATAGGCAAAGAGGAGCAGTTCGGGGGCGAGATGGTGGCCGTCAGCGATGACCTCGGTGCTCATGCCGGGATTAAAAAGCACGTATTCTTCCATGCTGCCCTGCATGGGTGTGCCGAAGCGGGCGCGGACGGAACTGACGCTGCTCATGGCGGACCAGAAGTGATCCACATGGCGCATGCCGGCGCGAAAGGCATGATCCATTTCAGTCCAGGAGGCATTCGAGTGGCCGCAGGTGATGAAGCAGCGGAATTTGCGCGCCATTTGATAAAAGGCGGCGGCGCCGGGCAACTCCGCCGCGCAGGTGGCGATGCGGATGAAACCGGTCTTGAAGTAGGTACGAAACTCTTCGGGCGTGGGATCGCGGCGGCCCGCCGGCGGATGCGCGCCGACTTTGTCCGGGGCGAAGAACGGTCCGTATAAATGGATGCCAGGAATGCGCGGCAGGCCACCCGCGGAGCTCTCTTTGCCGACGGTCTGGCAGGCGGTGATCATCGCATGAATCTCCTCCGGGGTGCCGGTGGTGGTGGTGGGGAAGATGGTGGTGGTGCCATGGCGGAAATGCGTCTGGCAGGCGACGCGCGCCGCCTCTGCCGTGCCGTCCATGAAGTCGCCGCCACCGCCGCCATGCACATGCACGTCAACGAAACCGGGCGCGAGAAAACCTTCTTTGCCATCGACCAGCACCGCGTCTTTCGGCGTCTTTTTTGACGAGGCGCTGATTTCTACAATGCGGCCGTCGCGAATGAGGACTCGGGCGTTTGGCAGCAGCTTGGTCGGCAGGATAGCAGTGACGTTGTGGATGAGGGTGGGCTTCATGGCGGGAAAGTGGCGAAAGAGGAATACGGGCCGACGATGGCCGGGTTGTCAAAGGAGGCGATGGCGAATGAAATCGCGTGAAAAATTGACCTGGAGTATTGACGGGCTGTTTTATTTTCGCTTTTCTCGTGGCTTGAACGCCACCAGCCACCGTGTAGATCGCCGCGCCTTTTCGCCGGACCAGCGCATGGTGCTGTGGGTTTTGTGGCTGACCTACGGTTCGTTTTACTTTTGCCGGAACAACCTCGGCGTGGCGCTGCCTGGCCTCCAGGATGAGCTGCATTACACT
>JAXMIV010000475.1:0-4790 GCA_034377045.1 Prosthecobacter sp.
GATGAATGAACCGATGACCACCAGCACCTCGGTCGATCCGTCACTGGTGGTTAGGTTAATGCCGGCCATGCATGCCACGAGGGTGGCGGAATTGGTCCCTGCTCCCACCACCTCGCGGAAGGTCGAAGTCTCGCCGTCGAAGGACTCCGTGGTGGTCTTGACGGATTCCACGTAGGTTTCCGCGAAGGTGATCTTGGGGGTGAAGGTCGCGGTGGCGGTGAGCATCTCACCGGGTGGCACCACGGGATCAGGCGGCAGCAGCGGCACGGGCGGCAGGGTGGCCACCCAGATGAATTCGCCGAAGGGTCCGTTGCCTTTGCCGGTCACCGTGTAGCCATCGGCCGAGACCGCGGTGGCATCCGTCAATTCGATCTTGGACATGTCGAAGCGGGGAGCCAGCAGGCCCTTGATGGAGAATATCCCCATCCCTTCTCGCCAAATGAAGGCATCGTAGACGCCGCTGCCCAGCGAAGCCATGCCGACGACGACCTTGCCATCACCCGAGACCGCCCGGGCGATGCTGTAGTAGGTGCTGTAGGTCAACTGGCCGAGCTTTTCCGCGCCCGCCGCCGTCCAGCGTACCGCATGCGTCCTTCTCTCCACGACATTTCCCGAAACGATCGTCGATTCGCGCCCTTCGCTGAAGTAGCCGACGATGGTTGAACCGTCAGCGCTGATGCCATAGGCGACGCTCTTGCGATCGACCGCGGGTCCCGGAAAGGACTTGGCCGCGTCAGGCAGCCCTTCGATGCCCGTCGCCTGCGTCCAACGAAAGCCCTGGGCACGCGAGGTGCCGATGACATCCGGCGCCGCATTGCTGTAACCGACGACGATGGAGCCATCGCCGGAGACGCCTCGCGAATCACCGCTCAGGCCGCCGCCGGGCAGATCACCGAGTTCTTCAAAACCACCGCCAGCCGTCCAGCGTACCGGCATCAGACGGGTGGTGTTATCCGTATGCTTGTAGCTGCCGAAACCGGCCGCCACCGCGCCATTCGCGGACACGGCAAACAGCCTGCTGTTGAAAGGATCGCCGGTAACCACATGCGAGATATCGCCGATCCCTGCGACCGTCGCCGGGCCCGTCCACCGTGCCGCCTCCACCCCCGCTCCATCGAGCAGCACGGAATCCGTGGAAGAGGCGAAGCCAACCATCATACCGCCGTCCGCGGACATGGCGTACGGCTCACTATAGGCCGTGCCGCCGGTGAGATCGGCGAGGGTCTCGAAACCTCCGGCCTCACTCCAGCGGAAGGCGCGCTTGTAGATCGATCCCGTGGTAAGGGCCGCCCCGACCAATTTCGATCCGTCCCATGATAGGCCCGAAGATTGCACCTGCGTGGCCGCATTGGGTATCACCAGGTTGCCGCTGATGAATGCCGCCGCAGGCAGCGGCATGGTGACCGTGGCCGACGCGGGTGTTGCATTTCCCGCCGCGTCCTTCGCGGTCACGGTGATGGTGTAATCTCCCGCGACCAGCCACGGCGTCTGCCCCGTGGCGGTCCAGGTCCCCAGACCCACGTCGAAGCTCGCCGGCAGCACCACCGCGGTCGCGCTCCAGCCGGCGACGCCACCCCAAAATTTGCCATCGCTCACGCGGGCGATTTTCAGTTCAACGCTCGCAACGCCGATGTCGTCCGCTGCCGTGCCGCTGATGGTTCCCAAGGTGCGCCCACTCAGCGTCGACGCGGGCACGGGTGAAGTGATCGCGGCACTGGGCGGCGTGGTATCAAGCTGGGCCATGGCCAGCGAGGTCGTTGCGAGGCAAAGAGCGGCGGCAACGGCGGAAAGCCGATTGAGGGGGCGTAAGGCTTTCATTAGGAAGGTGTGGAGGCTGGGTTCCGAGTGCGGCTACCTCTACATTCCCCAAAGCGAAGCCAGCGTTTCAGTGAAAAGCGAAAAAGTTCAGGGGCGGTGGGAAGCATGCTTTTCTGCGTGTTTGGTTAGGGACTAACAGCCGACGAAGCCACCTTTGGCGAAGGTGACAGGATGGGGCGTGCGGACAGGCAGTTTGAAGTGAGGCAGCGGCGGGGGTTCGGGTGGTTGCGGCTTGGGCGGGTCTTTGGGGTAGATGGAGGGGCCGAACCAGACGCCGTCGTCGCCGAGGTTGGGTTCGAGACGGCCTTTGTTCAGGTTGCCTTTGATGCCAGGGGCGAGGGTCTCGCCGGGTTGGAGTCTGGGGTGGACGGTGCGGCGGGCGCGAGCCGGAGGCTCGGGGAAGTTTGCGGTGGTTTGGGGGAGGTCGGGTTTGGGGGCGTGGGGATCAATTGGATCTGGATGGGGCGGAGCGGACGGATGGAAGTCGGGGGTGGGTTCGGCTCGGCTCTGGAGAGCCAAGGTACGGACGTGGGCAGTGGACGGTTGGCTGTGGGCGGTTTCTGAGGCGGGTGGCGGGGGCGAAGAATCAAGGTTCAAGGGTTCAAGGTTCAAAGCTTGAGGCGGTGGCCCATCTAGATGGGACGGATCGGAAGGATCGGACGGATCGTCTCGGCTTTGGAAAGCCAAGGTACTTTCGGATGATATTTTTTGATCCCCAGGTTTTTGGATTTCGGTGGTAGATGCTTGAGGATCAGGGGATTGGGATGGGGATTTGATGTCCCCAAGAGTGTCCCCAAAAAATCCCCAGGGGGACGGTGTGACCCATTTTCTGAGGGGCGGAAGCGGCACGCTGGGATCGTGAGGCGGGGTTGGAAACTCAGGCTCCTGGGTTGCAGCGCTGCGGTCCGGTGGCGGCGGAGGTTCTGGCCAGGGTTCGCCGAGCAAAGGTGGGTCGGAGTAGACGCTGTCGGGGTAGTATTCGAAGTCGTGCAGCTCGGGTTCGATGGGGTTGGCGCTGCGGAGGGCTTCTTTGTCGGCCTGGATGAGGCTGAGGAGGTAGAGGGAGACGCGGGTGGTTTCGGGGAGGTCGGGCTCGAAATCGAGGTCGGTTTTGGCGTCGGGCTCTGCGGGAGTCGCGGGTTGTGGGGCGCCGGGTTTGGCTTTGCTCAATTCTTTGCGCAGGAGGGCGTCCCAGCCGTTCATGCGAGCGAAGAGTTTGGCGGCCTGCCACTGGCGGATGCTGATCTTGCGGACGCCGGCCATGATCTGCCAGAGCCAGGCCTTCATGTCTTCCTTGGTCTGCGGAATTGTGGTGAAGGCGGGGGCGTGGCGGCGACGCAGGGCGGCGGGATCGAGGGTGGCGCGGAGGTGGGCGACGCGGGCCTGGACCTTCGGGCTCTGGCTGAGCATGTCAGCGCGGGAGCGGCGGTTGTTGGGATGGAATCCGGCTTCGTCATAGGCCTCTCCGACAGTGGAACCGGCGGCGAGGGCAAAGGCGAAGGCTTCGTAGCGGGGATTGAGGAGGGGAGGCATGAGAGATAGCAGATAGAAAATAGAAGATGGAGGATTGAAACTGTTCAGAACCACAGGAACCGGGGGGAATAGACATTGAAAAGGCAAGTGGAATTTTTGGCCCATTCTTCGCTCTTTGATGGCAAGGGAATGGGGGCAGAGGAATGGGAAGTGGGAATGCCGATGATGGTGATGCGGCTTGGAGCCAGGGGGGCGAGCGGCCCGTTCTTCGCTCTGCGAGCTACGAAGGGCAGGCTGGGAGCCTGGAGGGGGGAGTTTTTTGACAGGAAAATTTTGGACAGAAAAAATGGACAATCCCGTGGAGAGCTGGTCTAACGAGTGATGCTTGTACCGGATCTCAAAAATCCTATCCGATATCTTGACGGCGGGATGGCCCGACTGGCGGCGTTTCTCGCTTGACCGTTATTGATTTAATAGCGATCGGCGTTCGTGCCTTGCCATTCGGGCCATCGCACTCGCCAATCCAATCGGACAATCTTTTCGAGAACCGGTCTATGCCATCGATGAAACAGGCGCTGCTCCGTTGGGAGCTTTGGCGCGTGCCGTTCAATCTCGTTCTGCTGGGATTTGGCTTGCTGTGGTCCTGGCCGCTGCGGGAGACGATGATCGACGAGGCCCTATTGGGCTATTTGGGCAGCGTGGCGGCGTTTGGGTTCACGGCGAATGTGTTTTACACCTTGGGGCCGGCGGCGGAGGCGTATGCCTTCGCCTTTCGAGGGCGCGGATTCGGCGCGTGGCGCTGGGCGTTGTTTGGCCTCGGACTATTGATCTCCCTGGGGCTGACGTACGCGTTTGTGTGGACGATGGAGATTTTGTATATCGCTCTTTATCCGTCGCGGGGGTGAGGGGCTGTTTGGTTAGGCCCAAGACTTTCCGTTCTCACGCTGTCTCCTTCGTGTGAAAACATGGTGCGATGCTGTCACGAAAGTCTTGCGACACTACCCTGAAGGGCAGCCTTCGGCTGGCTGTCTCGCGTCCGCTCGGCTGACTCCAAAACCGGCCGATGGTGTCACGGCTTTTTGGGAATCCTTGGCCGGAGTTCCTGACCTCAACCAAGCTTCACTTTCTGGAAATGGGTTTTGCAAATTGCGATAAGGGGGCAAGGTGGAGAAAGAGACCCAACTATGAAGAGTCAAAAACAAGGCAACAAGGCGCCGCGGCCGTTCAAGAGCTACAACTCGGATCGATGGTCCGGTGGCGGCAAAGGGAACAACAACTACATTCCTGCCGCGAAGCCTGTTGTGCGGCCGAAGAAGGCGGGCGGTGCTGTGGGGGACAAGCCGTCGGTCAGCGCAGCGGAGGAGGCTGCCACTTCGGAAACGGCACCATAAACCTCATGCCGTTAAGCTAAAGGGACAACGATCATCACAGGACCAAGCGCAGCAGGAACCTGTTGGGAATTGGCTCGTGGAGGTGAAGGATTCTTTCGTCCCTGCCGG
>JAXMIV010000476.1:0-3536 GCA_034377045.1 Prosthecobacter sp.
CCTCTGCAAGACCGAGCGTTAACTCACTCAGCCATTGGCAGGTTAAGTATGGGTAGTAACCGCGGGGAATCCCGTTAGCGGCCATGTGATTCTCTATGAGCCTGCTAGCGTTCTTGAATTCATCAAACACTAGTGGATCAAGTAGTGCTTTGCCGCTGCCAATGGTGTAGATTTCATCACAAAGTGGAACCAACGTTCTCAGATCCGAGTCAAGCAAGTATAGACATGGGTCGGGGCTGCGGATACCCAACAGGATCTTAAATCCATTGCCTGCCGCCCAAGTGCCATGAGAGACAAACGCGTCCAGCTTTGCCACGTTGCCCGCTATCTCCCCTCTAATCTCAATCTGTGCCTTGAAATCTCGAAGAAAACCCAATCCCGCATTAGCGTCACCAGCCAAACCGTAGACGCAGCCTTCGAAGAGGCAGCCCGTTTTTAGAGCATTTGTTTTCCGGACTAAGTTTCCAGTTGGGTACCGCATGGTCACCATGACGTCCGCGATGATAGTGAGGAGGCCGACCGACGGCTTGTTGATTCCGACTATGTACGTCATGAGCGGCTAGGCTGCGCCAAGTTCCGATCATGGGCGCTTTGTGAGAGAAGTGAACCGAGAATAGCACAGGCAGCTTTTTCCCCTGCATCGTAACCTTCCATGTAACTCGTTGATTCTGAATGGTGCACCGGAGAGGATTCGAACCTCCAACCTTCTGATCCGTAGTTCTATGCTTGCCGGGTTTCGCTACGTTATGTAAAGTGACGGCATGAGAGCGAAAAACCAAGGAAATACAAGGGAAAGCGCATCATTGGTTGATAACGCAGCGAAACCGGAAATTGCGCAGCGGCCCCAAAAAAACGTCCAAGAAGTGTCCAAGCAGAAGAAGGCGGAGAAAAAGGCCAAGTGGCCGAAGTCCGATACCCGGCACTGGCAAGGCCGCCTGTTCAAGAACAGTTTCACCCGCGACGGCAGCCGCGAGGAAACGGCGGATTGGTGCGTCAAGATCGGTCACAAGGGACGCCGGGAGACTTTCAATCTCACCACCCCGAACGCAGAGGCCGCCGCCGGTAAGGCTCTCAGGATTTACCGCATCGTGATCGGTGCAGGCTGGGAGGCTGCCCGCGCCGAGTTCAAGCCGAAGTCTGTCACCGTTGCCAAAGCCGCCACGCTTGGCGCATGGCTGGAGGCCGTGAAGGCCACCGCAGAAATCAAGCCCGCTACGTTGACCACATACGGGCAATGTCTCCGCCAGATTGCGGCCGAGATCGAGAGCATCGGCGACCAGCCCGCTCTTGGCGAAGATGGGAAGCCGAAGAAAGACCGCAAAGGCCGCGCCATCCACCTTTCCCGCTTCGATTACCGCACAGGGGGCCGGAACGCCTGGACTGCCAAGGTGGACGCCTTGCCCCTTTCCGTGCTCTCTGCCGCGTCCGTGCAACGCTGGAAGCTGGAATACATCGCACGCGCCGGGAACGCGCCAGACGCCCGCCGCCGTGCCGAGAATAGCGCCGCCACGCTGATTCGTTGCGCCCGTTCCCTGTTCTCCGCAAAAGCCCGCAAGTATGCCGGCGCCGAGTTGATCCTTCCCGACCCGCTGCCGTTCGTCGGTGTGGAACTCCCGAAGAAAGGCAACACCACCTATCAAAGCAAGATCGACGCCGCAACGCTGATTGCCAAAGCTCGCCAGGAGTTGATCGGGGAACCCTTCAAAATCTTCATCCTTGGCTTGCTCTGTGGACTCAGAAAACGCGAGATCGACCTTTTGACATGGGGACAGGTGGACTTTGGAAAAAGCCTGATTCGTATCGAACTCACCGAGCACTTCCAAACGAAGTCTGAGGACAGCGCCGGCGAAGTGGACCTTGACCCCGAAACCTTGGCGCTTCTCAGAGGATGGAAGGCGAACGCCACCGGGGCTTTTGTGATCGAGTCAAAGCGCCCGCCGCGCCATGATGCCAGCCGCACGAACTACCGTTGCACGCCCCACTTCAAGGCGCTTTACGTCTGGTTGAAAGAGCAAGGCGTCACGGCCAGGAAGCCTTTGCACGAACTCCGCAAGGAGCTTGGCGCCGTGCTCGCCAGCACTCACGGGATCTTCGCCGCGCAGTCCGTCCTGCGGCACGCGCAAATCTCCACCACCGCCGCCTATTACACCGACAAGAAACGCCGCATCACCGCAGGCTTTGGCGCTTGGCTTTCGCCCGCTCCTGGAAACATCGTCAAGGCCACCTTCACCAAGGCCGAACAAAAAGCGAAACAAGCAAAAGGGAAGGCGAGCGCATGACTTTGACCACTTCAAAGAAAGTAGCGGAAATCCTGACCAGATGCGGCGAGGCTGGATTTAGCGAGAGGGAGTTGTTTTGGGCGGAGCATCATCTGAACCGCGCCGAATACGATTGCAACACTCTGGATGAGAGTGAGGAAATTCCAGAAGGGTACTTTGTGGGAAACTTCCATCAAGCGATGGAAGGGGCTCCCCCCATTCGCGTTTTACGTGGTTACATCTCATTCACACAAAAAGATCGGGGGGCTAATGCAATCCGTAAGGCGATGGCAAAGTGTGAAGCGAAGGGATACACGGTGTACTACCTGGAGCACTTGAGAGAGCTTGTGCGGGACAGATGGCCTGTTGGCCTCGCTCTCAAGAGTATTCCCGCAGAGTTCATTGCCGAACGCCAAGCCGAGGGCGATGCAGCTTTCTTTGTGCAGCTTGGGAAAGAGCTGGAGAGAATCCGGGCAACTCCGCAAACTTTCCTGCGCAGTTTTGAGGCTTGGATTCTTCGGGCATGGATTCCTCTTGGCATCTGGAGGTTCAAGAGTGCAAAGCAGGCTTGGCCGCTTTTGCGGAGGGCCGCTCAAGCAAACGCAATGGGTGACACTGTTGCTGAGATCGAGACATCTACGACAAAATGGCGGCAGTATGTGAGGGCGTGGCAGAATGCGCGGAGCCGACGGCGGTGAAAAATCTACTCAGATTGTCGCCCATGACTTGAGTGCGTCAGTTTAGCGACAGAAAACGCAGGGGGAGGTATCAAGAATGAACCTTGTATCCCCTATGAAGAAAAGCACGCTCCCAATCGCCCCTCCTGCCGCATTCCTCACCCCCGCCGACCTCCGCGCACGCTGGAAAGTGTCCGCCATGTTCCTCTGGCGACTCCGCCGCGCCGGCAGGCTCTCAGGCTACAAGATCGGCACCCGAGGCGTACGCTTCGCCCTCGCTGACGTGATGCAGATCGAAAGCGAATCCCGCGCCTAACGCCACCCGTGCCGGCGATGGACTACGAGCTTCACAGAGGGAAGCGGCGTTCCCCTTCAAACCAGAAAGCAAAAGGAAGGATTACGCCCCCGAGGCCAAAGGCGGGAGAACGAAAGCCTCGCCCCTATTCACCGGCAGACCTGGACGCCCTATGGGCCACGGCGCACAGCCTCGACTGGCAGGCAATGGTTACCCTCAACCCGCCCCCGTCGGATCGGCTCAGAACTTGGCCTGCCTTGCGTGAAGACCTTCACGCGCTGAAGCAGACCCTGACAAACTGGCACC